>WLPB01000004.1 GCA_009698975.1 Actinomycetota bacterium
CAATTGGCATTTTGACTCCAAGAGTAGATCGAAGGGTGTAAACCCTAAACTGGAGGCGCCTTTGGCTCTAGTACTGGCTTACGGCTAATCCAACCACCTAACCCCGTGTAAGGGAAAATCGCCTCCCCGTCATTTATGGAGTAATCGTTGAATGAGCTGGATAAGGGCGCTAATAAGGGCTGGATTGCTGAAGAATTTGAGGAGATACGAGAGAAAGGTAATCAGTGTCATGGCGGGATAGTGCCTTGGCGCCGGCCGCTACCGCGGGGGCAATCCGAGGGGTTGTGGATAGAAAAGGGTAGTCAGCCGGCTCCCTTCCTTGTAATCTGCCTATTATGAATAGCGAAATAGGCCACGAATCTCTGGAAAATCTCTCCTCAGAAAAGCGGACCTTCGCCCCCTCGCCTGAATTTGCCGCAGCCGCCAACGCCCAACCAGATATCTACGCTCAGGCCGACCACGATCGCCTCGCCTTCTGGGATCAAGCCGCCGATGCCTTGGACTGGAATAAGCGTTGGGATAAAACCCTCGAATGGGAGGCTCCTTACGCCAAGTGGTTTGTCGGGGGAAAGTTAAATGCTTCGGTCAATGCTCTGGATCGTCATGTGGCGCAAGGGCACGGCGGCCGAATCGCATTTCACTTTGAAGGCGAGCCCGGCGATACCAAATCTATTTCATATGCACAGCTACTCACCGATGTCAGTAAGGCTGCACACGCACTTACACAGATTGGAATCGTTGCCGGTGATCGCGTCGCAATTTATATGCCGCTGATTCCAGAAGCTGCGGTTGCGATGTTGGCATGTGCGCGAATTGGTGCAATTCACTCTGTTGTCTTCGGTGGCTTTTCAGCTGATGCGCTTCTATCTCGAATTCAAGATGCCGATGCAAAGTTAGTCATAACAGCCGATGGCGGATTTCGTAAAGGCGCCGCTTTTGCGCTGAAGCCTGCAGTCGATGAAGCGCTCAATGGTGCAACGAATGTGCAGAAAGTTCTCGTCGTAAAGCGAACAGGTCAAGAGACTGCATGGAACGCTAATCGAGATATTTGGTGGCACGATATTGTTCCGCAACAACCATCGACACATACTCCAGAATTTTTCGATAGTGAACATCCGCTCTTTATCTTGTACACCTCTGGCACAACGGCAAAGCCAAAAGGTATTTTTCACACAACTGGCGGTTATCTGACGCAGGTTGCCTACACACATAAAGTCGTATTCGACATTAAACCGCGTACCGATATTTACTGGTGCACTGCCGATGTGGGTTGGATTACTGGCCACTCATATATGGTCTATGGGCCGCTTATTAATGGTTCTACGCAGGTAATGTATGAAGGAACGCCAGATACTCCGCATAAGGGCAGGGTCTTTGAAATCATTGAAAGATATGGCGTAACAATCTTGTACACAGCACCTACCCTTATTCGAACTTGGATGAAGTGGGGCGAAGAGCATCCCAATAGATTTAATCTTTCTACCCTGAGACTTCTGGGTTCAGTCGGTGAACCAATTAACCCTGAAGCGTGGATCTGGTATCGCCATGTCATCGGTGGAAATAATTGCCCAATTGTTGATACCTGGTGGCAGACCGAGACCGGCGCCATCATGATCTCTCCGCTTCCAGGAATTACCGCAACTAAACCAGGTTCTGCAATGCGTCCCATCCCGGGCATTAGCGCAAAAGTTGTTGATGAGAACGGCGTTGCTGTTGGCAATGGTCACGGCGGATATTTAATTCTCGACCAACCGTGGCCATCGATGCTCCGAGGTATTTGGGGCGAGAAAGAGCGATACGCCGAAACTTACTGGTCCCGTTTTAATGGAATTTACTTTGCCGGTGACGGTGCCAAGCTCGATGATGATGGTGATGTCTGGTTAATGGGTCGCGTTGACGACGTCATGAATGTATCGGGCCACAGAATTTCTACCACTGAAGTTGAATCTGCACTTGTCTCACACGAAAGCGTCGCTGAAGCTGCGGTTGTAGGCGCAGCAGATGCAATGACAGGACAAGGAATTGTTGCCTTTGTCATTCTTCGCGGAGGCATTGAGCACCTCGAAGGTGAAGCGCTAATTACTCAGCTACGAAACCATGTAACGAAAGAGATTGGCGCTATCGCAAAGCCACGGCAAATAATGGTTGTTAATGAGCTCCCAAAGACCCGAAGCGGAAAGATTATGCGTCGTCTCTTAAAGGATGTCGCTGAAAATCGCACAGTAGGAGATTCAACAACTCTGGCTGATCCGAATGTGATGAAGTTGATTTCAGAGGGGCTAAAAACCGCTACGCCAGAGGATTAGAGATCAACTCTTCAATTCTGTTTCGTAATTCGGATACTGCTTGCGGTGCGTAGATATCTAATTTGTTATATATCTTGCTTCCACTCACTGCGTTCTGACCAGTAGACCAGGGCGCAATCAGGAGAACTGTTCCCACGATGTAAGTCAGCAGTGCAATTTTTAAAACGCCTAAGAGCGCTCCGGTCATTGAGTCAATCCAAGCAAGTGGGCCGCGCAAAATTGTAAACTTAAGAGCTTTAGCTAATAACCCACCAATAAAACTTCCGATAGCGGCGCCAACAAAAATTGCCAAAATTACCCAGGCGCTTTGATCGTATTGAACAGCTAAATAAAGTCCGCCGATCGCTCCTGCGATATAACCAACAGTCTTCAAGATTGATTTGAGAAATCCTTCTCTAAATCCACTAATCGCTTGGGCAACGAGCGCCAAAAGAACAATCGCATCAAAAATCATCGTTTACCAAATGCTTTCTCTGTCAGTTCTCGAAGTTGATTGATAGAGGTAATTACCCCAATATGTTTTGAAACCATCTTGCCATCGCTACTGATAAACCATGTTACCGGCACTCCCATGCCGAAGAAGGCGCGGGTTTGGCCATCTCGGTCAAAGAGGTTGGGCCAAGAAATACCTTGTTCCAAGGCAAATTTGCGCCCTGCGTTGATGCTCGTCTCTTCTACATCCACGCCAATGAGTTGAATACTTGGGTCAAGTTCAGCATAAAACTCCTTAAATATTGGGAGTTCATCTTTACAAGGCTTGCACCATGATCCCCACACATTAATGATTGCTGGGCCTTTAATTTTTGATACATCAACGCCCACTCCACCATCTAGGCACTCTGTAAGTATTGATTTCTCTACCGCTTTAATAGTTGCAATTGAAGTACAAGGTGCCAATGTCCCGGTGACTTGCTTAGCTTCTTCGCCGCA
Source organism: Actinomycetota bacterium (assembly GCA_009698975.1). The sequence goes on from WLPB01000004.1 coordinate 3,237, forward strand.
AGCGCTGAGTGAGAGAAGTAATAGAACCGCTATTGCACTCACTCGTAAGCGGTTCATATAAAGTCCTTATCTGTCTTGAGAAGCAGCGCAGCTTTCTTTGGATCCATCTCGCCAATTCCTACTGATGGACAAATCTTAGCGAGCGGACAAGCACCGCAAGCAGGTTTGCGTGAATGGCAGATTCTTCGACCATGCCAAATCATCCGCTGCGATAAATTCGTCCATTCTTTCTGCGGGATCAACTCACCGACTTCATATTCAACTTTTACTGGATCCATCGAGGCTGTCCAATTAAATCGTCGTGAGAGGCGACCGAAGTGGGTATCTACTGTGATGCCTGGAATATCAAATGCATGGCCCAAGACAACATTGGCAGTCTTTCGACCCACACCTGGTAGGGATGTCAGCTCTTCAATTGTCGACGGAACTACACCACCAAAATCTTCAACAAGTTTTACTCCCATCCCTTTGAGATGACGTGCTTTGGAGTGATAAAAACCGGCAGAGAATATGAACTCTTCAATCTCAGCAAGAGGAGCCTTTGCATAATCCCGAGCGATCTTATACTTTTTAAAGAGCGCGGGCGTTATTTGATTGATCCGCTTATCAGTGCACTGAGCCGAGAGAATTACAGCGACCATGAGCTCAAGTGGATTTTTAAAGTTTAATTCACAGCGTATCTCCGGATACGTTCGCGTGAGAACGCGGTAAATAGCCCTTGCCTGCTTTTGATTTTCCTTATCGGGGGCCACTGGAGTAAAGTACCCGTGTGCCACAAGATGATGAAGTAATACGTCGCGCCCCGCTCTTTACCGCACTCGATGATGCAGCGGCAGCCTCGCTGCGCGCCTCAATGGATTCAGTCAAGATCTCCAAGGGTGGAATCCTCTTTAAAGAGGGCGATAGCGGAGAGCATGTCTATGTAATCGTGGATGGAAAGCTCAAGCTCGGAACTTCATCAGGTGATGGCCGTGAAAACTTGCTCTCAATCCTCGGTCCAGGCGAAATGTTCGGAGAGCTTTCGCTCTTTGATCCAGGACCGCGCACTTCAACTGCAACTGCAGTAACAGATGCAAAACTCTTATCTTTGAGCCACGAGAAATTGATTCCATGGCTCCGTGAAAATCCTGAAGTATCACTGCAGCTCCTAGAGCGACTAGCACAACGCCTTCGTCGCACAAATGAAGCAGTGGGCGATCTGGTTTTCTCTGATGTTCCAGGTCGAGTTGCAAAAGCTCTCATTGATCTTGGTTCACGTTTTGGTAAGAAAACTGATGAAGGCCTTTTTGTCCACCATGATCTCACCCAAGAAGAGTTAGCTCAGCTTGTTGGTGCATCTCGCGAGACAGTTAATAAAGCACTTGCCGATTTTGCTGGACGCGGATGGCTCAAACTTGATGGCCGTGCCGTACTTATTACAGATCTAGAGCGACTAGAAAAGCGCGGTAAGTAGTTACGCCACTTCTACAGTTAACTCGACCTCGACAGGTGAGTTCAGTGGAAGTTCTGCGACACCGATAGCGCTACGTGCTGCAATTCCAGCATCGCCCCAAATATGCATAAAGAGCTCGGATGCGCCATTAGCTACGGCAGGATGATTGATAAATCCTAATGCGCCGTTGACGTAACAGACAATGCGAACAACTTTAACAATCGAGTCCACTGGTGCGACTAACTCAATAGCGGCAAGTGCATTGAGTGCGCAGATTTCGGCCAAGCCCTTTGCTTCTTCAGGCGTAATATCTGATCCAACTTTTCCTACAGCTGCAATAGCGCCATCCACCATTGGTAATTGGCCTGCAGTAAAGACAATATTTCCAGTACGAACTGCTGGAACATATGCAGCAAGTGGCTTTGTTGCAATCGGAAGCGTTAAACCTTTTTCAGCGAGCTTCGCTCGGACATCTACTGACATTTATTTAATCTCACGTTTCATGTAGGCAACAAGCTGCTCGCCACCTGGTGCTGGAATAACTTGTACGAGTTCCCATCCATCAGAACCCCAAGTATCGAGAATCATCTTTGTTGCATGTGAAAGAAGTGGGACTGTTGCATATTCAAACTTCATTAATTTCCTCCATTGAGAGTTGATTTAACGAGTGATGAGACGAGTCCACCATCGGCTTTTCCAGCGATTAAAGGTTTGATTGCGCCCATTACTTTGCCCATATCGGCAGGTCCAGCAGCACCCGTTGAAGCGATTGCGTCAGCAATAATTTTCTTTACTTCATCCTCAGTCAACTGAGCAGGAAGATACTTTGCAATAACTTCTCCTTCAGCCTTCTCTTCTGCTGCTCTATCTTCGCGACCAGCTTTCCCAAACTCTTCTGCAGCTTCACGGCGCTTTTTTGCTTCGCGTGAGAGAACGGTGATAATTTCATCGTCAGAGAGTGTGCGAGCTTCCTTGCCCGCTACCTCTTCTGTCGTGATCGCAGTAAGGACCATACGGATTGTTCCGGAAACGAGCTTGTCGCTGCTACGGATCGCTGCGACGAGATCTTCATGAAGTTTCTCTTTAAGTCCCACTTGTCTCATACTCCAAATTCTTCGAATTGTTCGGTTGTATTCTCTCATGCCCATGTAGCCTCTACCCCATGAGTTATGTACTGCGAGAGGCTCAGATACCGCTGCTACCAGCTGGTCATTCGCCTATCCGCATTCTGCACTTCTCTGATTTACACCTAACCCCCAAGCGCAAGACAGAGATTGCGGATATTAAGTCTTGGATAAAGTACTCCCCTGATCTGATTATTAGTACTGGTGATTTTCTCGCTGATATGGAAGCGGTGCCAACGGTTTTAGAGGCTCTCGATGGCCTTTTAGATATTCCTGGTCTCTTCGTATTTGGCTCTAATGATTACTACGCGCCAAAACCAAAGAACCCGCTGAAGTACTTACTTGCCGATCACGGAAAACGCATTCACGGTGAGGACCTGCCTTGGCCTGAGCTTGATAAAGGTTTAACTACTCGCGGCTGGATCAATCTCAATAAGAGCCGCACGGTATTAAATGTTAAAGATTCGAAAATTGAAGCGCGTGGAACAGATGATGCGCATTTGAACTTTGATGATTACTCGTTGGTTGCTGGCGCACCAGCTCAATGCGATATTGCAATCGGAGTGACGCATGCACCGTACTTAAGAATTCTTAAGGGAATGTCTGATGACGGACTCGATGCGATTTTTGCCGGCCATACACACGGCGGGCAGGTTCGATTGCCGTTGCCTGGTGGTTCACGTGCGCTGACCACAAATTGCGATTTACCAACATGGAGAGCACGTGGACTTACTCAATTCGCAAAAGAGCCTTACCTTCATGTTTCAGCTGGAATGGGAACAAGCCCATTCGCAAGAATCAGAGTCGCAAGTCCACCAGAAGTTTCGCTAGTGACACTTACTGCAAAGAATTAATTAAGCCTTTCGGGCCAACGCTTCGATATCTGCATCAACCATAATCTGGGCTAACTCTTTCCAGTGAGTCTTCGCCTTCCAGCCAAGGGCTTTCTCTGCCTTAGATGGATCACCAATAAGCGCATCAACCTCTGTTGGGCGAATGTACTTCTGATCAGTCTCGACATGGTCTTTCCAATTCATTCCTGCGTGTGCAAAAGCAGCTTCGGCGAAGTCGCGAACTGTCGCTCCAACACCTGTAGCGACAACATAATCAGATGGCTTATCTTGCTGAAGCATCAACCACATTGATTCGACATATTCCTTTGCATAGCCCCAGTCGCGGACAGCATCGAGATTGCCGAGAAATACAGTCTTCTGCTGGCCAGCTTTAATCGCCGCAACAGCGCGCGTAATCTTGCGAGTGACGAATGTTTCACCACGTCGTGGTGATTCGTGATTAAAGAGAATTCCATTAGTGGCATGCATGCCATAACCATCGCGATAGTTAACGGTGCACCAGTAAGCCATCAACTTTGCAGCGGCATATGGTGACTGTGGGCGGAAAACTGACTCTTCATTCTGCGGTGGTGGTGTAGAGCCAAAGAGTTCAGAGGTTGATGCTTGGTAGAAACGAGTCTCGATATCTGCGCTACGAATAGCTTCGAGCAGTCCAACTGCTCCCACTGCATCAACTTGGCCTGTGTACTGCGGCATTGTGAAAGAAACCTGTACGTGTGATTGCGCGCCAAGGTTATAGACCTCAGTTGGTTTTACTTCGCGAATAAGGTTTGTGAGTCCAACGCCATCAATTAAATCACCGTAGTGAAGAATCAACTTTGGATTTTGATCATGCGGATCTTGGTAGATGTGATCGATGCGAGATGTATTAAAGGTTGATGAACGGCGGATCAAGCCATGTACTTCATATCCCTTTGCCAGCAAGAACTCTGCTAGGTATGAACCATCTTGACCGGTAACTCCAGTTACAAATGCGACTTTTCTACTCATCGACGTACTTCTCCCTTTGATACTGCTTCGTTATACCAAGCGATAGTCGAAGCGACTCCATCGCGTAACGAAATCTTTGGTGCCCATCCGAGCGCTCTCGCCTTAGATACATCGAGAACTTTACGAGGTGTTCCATCTGGTTTCGATGAATCCCAGGCAATGTCACCCTTAAATCCAGCGAGATCAGCTACTAATTCAGCTAACTCCTTGATTGATAGGTCTTCACCGGTTCCGATATTGATATGTTCTGATGAATCGTAGTTACTGCCTAAGTGAAGAACTGCCTGGGCGAGATCATCAACATGGAGAAACTCTCGCTTTGGTGAGCCTGTTCCCCAGAGCGTCTCAACCGATGCACCTTTCTCGGCAGCTTCGATAAATCTACGAATAAATGCGGGCAATACATGTGAGCCGGCAAGTTCGAAGTTATCTCCTGGGCCATAAAGATTTGTCGGCATCATAGAAATCCACTTGCGGCCATACTCTTTACGGAAAGATTTGATGAGTTCGATGCCGGCAATTTTTGCTACTGCATATGCCGAATTAGTCTCTTCGAGTGGTCCAGTAAGTAGGTATTCCTCTTTGATTGGTTGAGCGCAATCGCGAGGGTAGATACAACTTGATCCAAGGAATATGAACTTTTGTACATCTGCAGCGTGGGCTGCCTCCATCAAATTGTTCTGGATTCGAAGATTATCGGCGAGGAATTCAACTGGATAAGAGTTATTCGCGCCGATTCCCCCGACCTTGGCCGCGGCATCGATAACAAGTGATGGCTTTACATCTTTAATGAATCTAAATGTCGCATCACGATCCAGTAAATCGACAACCTGTCGGCCTACCGGAATTACCTCTTCGCCAGCCGCTTGAAAAGCGCGGACAATTGCCGAACCGGCAAGGCCAGTGCCACCGGCTACAACGATTGTCATGCGCAGGAGTCTACTTGCTCAAGTGCTGATTATTTGCGAGTGAACTCTGCTGCTACGAGCTCTGCAATTTGAGCTGTGTTGAGTGCAGCTCCTTTACGCAGGTTATCTCCGCATACAAATAAATCAATCGCTTTTGGATTATCCAATGATTGGCGAACACGGCCGACCCATGTCGGATCTGTTCCTACTACATCTGCCGGGGTTGGATATTCGCTCTTTTCAGGATTGTCGTAGAGAAGTACGCCTTCTGCTTTTTTCAGTGCAGACTGTGCGGCTTTGCGAGTAACAACTTTGGAGAAAGTAGCATGGACCGTTAGCGAGTGAGTTGTAATCACTGGAACCCGCACACATGTCACGGCAACTTTAAGTTTCGGCATTCCAAGAATCTTCCGAGACTCATTGCGAACCTTGAGTTCTTCAGATGAATATCCATCTTCCTTCAGTGAGCCTGCCCAAGGAACAACATTCATCGCAAGAGGTGCCGGGAATGGGCCTAAATCTGTAATCACACCACGCAAATCTTTTGCGACGGAACCAAGGTTCTTTCCGGCAACTTTTGAGATTTGATCATGAAGCGCATCTATTCCGGGTTGCCCAGCACCTGATGCAGCCTGATAAGAAGAGACAACAAGTTCTTTGAGGCCAAATTTCTTATTGAGTGCTCCCATTGCAACAATCATGGAAAGAGTTGTGCAATTTGGGTTAGAGATTATTCCCTTGGGACGCTTCTTAATATCTTTTGGATTTACCTCAGGAACAACTAGCGGAACTTTCTTATCCATACGGAATGCACCAGAGTTGTCGACTACTACCGCACCACGCGCCGCTGCGATCGGAGCCCACTCTGCTGAAATCTCGTCCGGGACATCGAACATTGCAATATCGATTCCATCGAATGCCTCTGGTGAGAGTGCAACAACAGTTAACTCTTCGCCGCGACAAACAAGTTTCTTGCCGGCACTACGCGCAGATGCAATCAGTCGAATTTCGCCATAAACATTTTTACGAGTACTCAAGATGTCGAGCATTACTGTTCCGACAGCGCCAGTTGCACCGACAACTGCTAATGATGGGAGCTTCTTCTTTTTCATCGTCCAGTACCTCCGTAGACAACAGCCTCGTTCTGATCAGAATCAAGGCCAAAAGCAGTGTGTGCAGCCTTCGCTGCGCGATCAAGGTCCGCGTCGCGAACAATGATGGAGATGCGGATTTCTGAGGTAGAAATCATTTCGATATTGACTCCAGCTTCGGCCATTGCCGCAAAGAATGTCGCAGTAACACCGGGATGTGAGCGCATTCCAGCACCGACTAATGAGAGCTTGCCGATGGTGTCATCGTATTGAATGGATGCAAAACCAACTTCGCCTTGAATCTTCTTGAGCACTGTTGTTGCTTCTGCTCCATCCGCCTTAGGAAGTGTGAATGAAATATCAGTAAGTCCGGTGGCGGCAGCAGAAACGTTCTGCACGATCATGTCGATATTGAGATCGTTATCTGCAAGCGCCTGGAAAATACGAGCAGCCACACCTGTGCGGTCTGGCACGCCGACAATCGTCACCTTCGCCTCTGACTTATCGTGTGCAACTCCAGCGATGATTGCTTGCTCCATGGTGCCTCCTTCTGGATGGTTCTCAACCACCCAAGTTCCTTCGAGTGGTGAAAATGATGAACGGACATGAATTGGTAAGTTATAGCGACGTGCATATTCAACGCAGCGAAGATGTAATACCTTTGCTCCGGCTGCTGCGAGCTCGAGCATCTCTTCATATGTCACTGTTGTAAGTTTGCGCGCTGCTGGAACGGTGCGCGGATCTGCAGAGAAGATTCCATCAACATCTGTATAGATCTCACAGACATCTGCTTCAAGTGCGGCAGCCAATGCAACTGCAGTTGTATCCGAACCACCACGGCCGAGAGTTGTAATGTCATTTGTATCTTGCGAGATTCCCTGAAAACCAGCGACAATTGCAATTGAACCCGAATCAATTGCTTCGCGAATTCGACCAGGTGTGACATCGATAATCCGCGCCTTGCCGTGAGCAGAATCTGTAATTACTCCCGCTTGTGATCCTGTAAAGGACAACGCTTCAAATCCAAGGTTGTTGATTGCCATTGCAAGCAGCGCCATAGAAATTCTCTCGCCAGCAGTAAGCAACATATCGAGTTCGCGCCCTGATGGAATTGGGCTCACTTGGTTTGCTAAATCAATGAGTTCATCGGTTGTATCACCCATCGCAGAGACAACGACGACGACCTGATTTCCAGCTTTTTTCGTTGCGACAATCCGGGCGGCAACGCGCTTCATCCCCTCAGCATCTGCAACTGAGGATCCACCAAATTTCTGAACGATGAGCGCCATGGAGTAAGTCTGAACCCCAAAGAGGATACGCGCTAGCTAGATTTCGGGTTTTCTCATTATATGGGACAGAACCCTATCCAAATATTGAGATTTTTTGCTAAAGAGTGGTTCGACCCTCAAATGCGCGGCCGAGCGTGACCTCATCCGCATATTCGAGATCTCCGCCCACCGGCAGACCTGAAGCCAGTCGAGAAACGCTAATGCCCATCGGTTTAATCAAGCGAGCAAGATAAGTGGCCGTCGCCTCTCCCTCAAGGTTGGGGTCGGTCGCCAAAATGATTTCGGTGATTGTTGAATCTGAAAGGCGCTGCATCAGTTCGCGGATGCGTAATTGATCCGGACCGATTCCATCGATGGGGCTAATTGCTCCGCCGAGCACGTGATACTTGCCGCGGAATTCGCGGGTGCGTTCGACTGCGATGACATCCTTTGGCTCTTCCACCACGCAAATCTTTGATGGATCCCGTCGTGGATCGCGACAGATACGGCACTGTTCTTCTTCAGAGACGTTGCCGCAGTCGGTACAAAACTTTACGCGATCTTTAACGGTGCGTACCGCGTCCACTAGTGAATCTGCAATCTCTGAATCTGCTTGCAGAATATGAAATGCAATTCGTTGAGCTGACTTTGGACCGATACCTGGCAATCGACCTAGCGCATCGATGAGATCTTGAATAGCACCTTCATACATTGCTGATGACATTAGTCGTGGCTCTTTTCGCTAATTACTGTCGCCCCTAGTTCGGCCGCAAGTAAAGCTGCACCAGAAAGTTGTGCTGCATCTGTTGGAGCCTCTGTCGTGCGCACCGCTCGCGCCTCAGGTGTGCTCGTTACATCAATACTTGGATCGACAGTTACTTCGATTTTGCGATCAAGTCCTGTGATTTCAATAAAGGCATCGCGCAAAATTACATCTGACTCGCTGCGGATAAATGAATCGCGCGCGCCAGCATTGACTATTCCTATCGTAATCGCCTTCTCGTCAACGCCAAGAATTTGTGCACTAGCGCTTAGCAGCGACCAGGTAAGTCGGCGGCGCTTCTTTACATTCTCAATCACATCAGGCCACATACGACGCAGACCAGCTACATCTATGGAATCAACGTTGTGTACCGCTTTCTTAGCCGGCGCTTCCTTTACTACGGGAGTCTCACGAACCGCCTCGGCGGTTATTGGAGAAACATAATCTGCAGGATCAACAGTCTTTGTTGGAGAAGAAGGCGGACTTAGTTGAGGCTCTGTAGGAACTGCAGGGCTCAACGTGTCTGCCTTCTTCGGCACAGCGGCTTTTGCCTGCGGAGCAATATTTTCTACTCGCTCGAGGCGTTCGATACGAGCGAGCATTCCTGCCTCACCGTTATCGCCGATAGGAAGCAAAATTCGGCCACAAATGAGCTCAAGCATGAGACGCGGCGCAGTTGCACCACGCATCTGAGTAAGACCTTCGGCTGCAATATCTGCTGCACGTGAGAGCGATGCTTGGCCAATATTCTGGGCTTGCACGCGCATGCGTTCGAGTTGATCATCGGGAAGTTCGCGCAAAATACTGTTTGCATTAGTCGCTTGAAGCGCATCAACAATCATTAAATCGCGCAGGCGTTCAAGCAGGTCTTGAGTAAATCGTCGTGGATCGTGGCCAGATTCGATGACGCGATCTATTGTTTTAAAGAGGGTCGAACCATCGCGCGCGGCAATTGCATCCATCGCATCATCAAGCAGCGCACCATCGGTGAATCCCAAAAGTTGAACTGCAATTTCGTAACTCACTCCATCTTTTCCAGCGCCAGCCAAGAGCTGACCTAAAACAGAGAGTGCATCACGCACAGAGCCACCAGAGGCGCGTACAACAAGCGGAATTACACCCTTTGCGACTTTAACGCCTTCTTCTGCACAAATCTTTTCAAGATGTGTCGCAAGAGTTCCGGGTGGTACCAATCTAAATGGGTAGTGATGGGTACGTGAACGAATTGTTGAGATTAACTTCTCTGGCTCAGTTGTTGCAAAGATAAAGATGACGTGTGCAGGTGGTTCTTCGACAACTTTAAGAAGTGCATTTGCCGCACCTGTTCCGAGCTGATGTGCTTCGTCAACAATATAAATCTTGTACTTGCTATGTACTGGCGCAAAGAATGCTTTATCGCGAAGATCGCGCGCATCATCAACCAAACCGTGTGTGGCAGCATCAATTTCGATAACATCAAGTGATCCCGGACCATTAGCTACAAGATCTTTACATGATTGACAGAGACCGCATGGATTTGGTGTTGGGCCTTTCTCGCAATTAAGCGAGCGCGCCATGATGCGTGCAGATGAAGTTTTGCCGCAACCGCGAGGACCACTGAATAGATATGCATGATGAGTCTTGCCTGATTCGAGGGCATTCGAAAGTGGAACAGTGACATGTTCTTGGCCAATCACATCTGCAAATACAGATGGACGATACTTTCGATAGAGAGCAAGGCTCATATTCATACCCTTCGATAGCTCTGACTCAACTCACTTCTAGTTGGCCAAAGGATCTTTTCTGGTCGTACTTTAAGGGACCTCCGGTGCACCCAACAGAGCGCGCCTACCCTTGCTGTATTCCTACCCTGGGGGAGTTCAGAACGATGCCGTCGCACCGGAGATCTGAGCCCAATCTTATGTGTCTGAGCGCCCTTCGCCCACCGCTACCCTTAGCCAGTCCAGTCGGCGCGTGAGCGTAGATAGGGCGCTGGAGGATTCGCATAGCGGCCGAGTGCGCACGCTTGGAAAGCGTGTATAGGGAAACCTATCGAGGGTTCAAATCCCTCATCCTCCGCCACCAGGGTTAGCCTTATTTTGCCTCCGGCCTGTTAAATCTAGTTTCATCGGATGCGAAGTTTTTGGTTAAGACAAATCTCCCTTTTGGCTTTCATCTTCATTTTTGAGGCAACTACCCCTTCTATGAGTGCCCAGGGTGTTGTGACTCCGCCACTGACCAAATGCAACATCCGAATCGATAATCCACATATTTCAAAGTACATCCTGCGTACGCGAGGAGTCCGCGCAGTGAAGGTTAACGCCAGATCAAAGTGTGACAAGTCTATGCGCGATCTCAAATTTATCGTCGAAATCTATAAAGTTGGATTACTCCGAGACACTAAAGTTGACGATAACGTCGTAGCAATTCAAGGTTTAATTTATCCGAATCAAATTATTAAAAATGAGAGCGCTAATTCCCTCTGCCTCTCCCGGAAGCCAACAAAATACTATGGCGTTGCATACGCTATAGCCACGATAGATGGAGAGCAAAGACGTACGCTTAAAGTTCTATCCGCACGAACTATGACTCTTAACTGTGGAAATTGAGTTAAAATAAAACTTATGAGCTCAAATCCTGATCCAGAATCACTCCGTGATGATGCATGGGATGAGAAGTATTTTCTATTAATACTTGAGTTATCCGAAAAGAATGCTTCCCGTTATGAAAGCCAAGCTAAGTTGTTATTAGAGAATAAGCGTTTTAAGTATTCGCTGAACGGCGTTGACATACTTTATGAACTTACTCCTACGGGGTGCAGGTACTACACATCTGAAAATGTCAAAGGTCTAAAAGGAAGTTCTTGGAACCGAATGGGCTGGAGTAAATCCTCAAAAGCAAGAGCATTGCCCTTCTTTTTTGCCAAGTCTGAAGCGGGCGTTCTAATAGATTGATCGAGGGTTCAAATCCCTCATCCTCCGCTTAGATGAACCTTCAGTGAGTTCGATTCAAATGAATCGACTCTGATGGTGACGCCTTCAACGGTAATTGAGTCCCCTGGACGTAACGGTGCATTATCAAGGGATGGATTTACCCCCGGCATCGCATAGGTTTTTCCCATTCCCTTAATTGTTTGGGTAGCTGTGTTAACTGTGTAGACAAGTAGTCCTGATTGATAAGTACCAAGGCGATCAAGACCAGCGGTACCACGTGCTTCCATGACAAGAACGAGTGTGTCAGAGATTTTTACTGTCACCGCCTTTGCCTTATTTGAGTCAACACCAATCACCTCAACTGTGTAATCCACTCCAGTCTTTGTGAGCGTTGACTTTGCAAGACATTGCATCTGACTATCACTGAGCCATCCAGAGATGTATCGGTTCCAAGCATTGAGTTCAATTGCAGCGGTAGACCAATTAAGAGACATCAAATCCCATGGACCATATGGATTTGTTCCATCAAGTGTGTACCAATCAAAGAGGCCAAATAGGTGCCCGGTCTCATGTGCCATCCACTTCCAACCTGCGCCTGGTAATGCTTGCCATGCATCAGCTCCGCCTACTGCTCCATTAAGTACTCGGCCATCTGATGTTTGAAAATCCTGACCATCGATGTTGTTTGGAAAGGCAGGACCATAGGCAATCTCTTTGGGCTTCACTGTTGAAGGAGGCAGAACATAAACCACATCAAACTTTGAGAAATCAACCAATGGATCCGCAGCTGCTAAACCGGCCTTGAAGAAGGCTGTCGGATCTCCCCCGTTATAGCTGCCCAAGTCAAATATCCCGACGGCTACATCGAGATGGACAAACTCTTTCAGGGTTGTAAATTCAAACTTCAGAGACTCTTGCGACTGCTTATAGAAGAATTCATGGGTTCCTTGTGCCATATCTTTGTAGATATCAGCTGGGTTGCCTACTCCGCGCAAGTCTGTGAAATCTGCGGGAACTATTAGGGCTTTGATTACACCTTTATTGGAAAGGCGCCCGGTAGCGCGCGGAAAAGCATTAGACATGTTGGGAGACTTCGTTGCATCGGTTAACTGACAGATTGAGCTCGCCTTAAAGTTGCTGATTTCCAATGCGCGGCGAGCATTCAGGATGGCGGTGACAGAGAAGTAACCCTGAGAATTAGCGCTAAGACCAGCCATAGTTACTGCGCCACTTGCGCTTACATTGATGGAGTATGTGGCTCGCGAATATTTAGCGGAATTTCCATTCGGCTCAACCACATCAAAAACATATGCGCCTTCAACAAGTGTTGTAGTAAATATCCCGTTGGTGCTTTTTGCTCCCACAAATGTCCAGCTGCCACCAGTCTTTTTTAGGAATATTCCAGGAGCTCCAAGCGACTTGGATGTATTTTCTGGATCATAAATCCACAATTTGAGGTTATCGCTAGTGGGAGCAACGGCAACCGATGATGGGATTTCTAAACTTGATGCAATTGCACTTGTTGCACTACCTGGACCACCTGAGTAAA
>WLPB01000040.1 GCA_009698975.1 Actinomycetota bacterium
TGCGGGTTCTCCACAGGTATCCGTCGAAATACCGCTCTTATAAAGGCTAAACCCTTGGTTGAGAGCACAGCCTGTGGATAACTTTGTGGATAAAGAAAAGGGGTAGGTATGGCGCTTTCTAGCCTCGAGCTTACCGACTTATGGGATCGAGTTATCTTAGATATCTCCGCTGGAGAGCCTCAACATCGCGCTTTCCTCTTAATGACTAAGCCTTTGGGCTTACTTCCTAATGAAGATGGGCCGACAAGTTTGCTTGTTGCAGCCCCTAACTCCTTCGCAAAAGATGTTCTCGAATCTCGTCTGCGCCCAGTAATCAACGAGGTACTCACTCGCGAACTTGGTAGCCCAGCAAACATTGCAGTGATGGTCGATGAAAGTATTGAACTCGCAGATCTCCCAGAACCTGTTGTTGCTGTTGAAGTCACACGTCCTGGTACAGGTCGTGAAAGCGCTGGACCTGTTCGTACATCTCCACCTGTTGACTCTTCGTCACAACTTAATGAGCGTTACACATTTGAAACTTTTGTAACTGGTGAGTCAAATCGTTTTGCTCGTGCCGCTGCAATCGCTGTAGCAGAAGCGCCAGCAAAGGCTTATAACCCGCTCTTTATTTATGGTGATTCCGGTTTGGGTAAAACGCACTTGTTGCATGCAATTGGTGCTTATTCCCGCGAGTTATTTCCGAATATTCGTGTTCGTTATGTTTCTTCAGAAGAATTCACAAATGACTTTATTAACTCAATTCGTGATGATAAAGCAACATCTTTTCAGAGGCGCTATAGAGATTTAGATATCCTGCTTATTGATGATATTCAATTCTTAGAGAATAAAGAGCGTACTCAGGAAGAGTTCTTCCATACATTTAATACATTGCATAATGCGAAGAAGCAGATTGTTATTTCTTCCGATCGTTCACCAAAGCAACTCACTACTTTGGAAGATCGTTTGCGTTCGCGTTTCGCGTGGGGTTTCACAATTGATGTGCAACCACCAGAGCTTGAGACTCGTATCGCTATTTTGCGTAAGAAAGCAGCGCAGGATCGTCTTAATGCACCAGATGATGTTCTTGAATTTATCGCAAGTAAGATTTCCACAAATATTCGTGAGCTCGAAGGCGCACTTATTCGTGTCACCGCCTTTGCAAGCCTTAACCGTCAAAGTGTTGATATGGGGCTTGCTGAAATTGTTCTCAAAGATTTAATGCCAAGTGAAAGTAACCCTGAAATCACCGCAGCGACGATTATGGCCCAGACCGCTTCCTTCTTTAAATTAACTCTTGAGGATCTCTGTGGAACCTCTCGCTCCCGAGCTCTTGTTGAAGCTCGCCAGATTGCTATGTATTTATGCCGCGAGTTAACGGATTTATCACTACCTAAAATCGGCCAGACTTTCGGTGGGCGCGACCACACAACAGTGATGCATGCCGATCGAAAGATTCGTGAGTTGATGGCTGAGCGTCGAGCGCTCTATAACCACGTTAATGAGATCACCACAAAGATTAAACAGCAGAGTTCTTATTAGGAACCCTGAAGTAGCTTCTCTCACCTCTTACTTAACTCTTGTCCGTTTTACCCACTTTACCCCCAGATGTGGATAACCTGTGGATAACTGGGGATAAGGGTAAAATAACTGGGGATTACTCGTAAAATTGGCTCTTTTCTCCCTTTTGATTATTTAACACACACTTTTTTAAGATCGTTACCCACAATTTATCCACAGAAGGTAGGGGGTTATCCACAAGTAAAAAGGATAAGTATTAGCATCCTTACAGGGCTTTTACCTTTTACCCACAGGAAATCGGTGCGGTTACTACTACTACTTATATATATAAATCTCTCTTCCCCAACGAACTAAACCAGCGATAAAAATAAGCGTTTCTACCCAAGCAAATCTATGCCAAACTTTCCAACCTACGCGAAGAAGATAAGAGCACATAGTGAAATTTACAGTTGATCAGCAAGCGCTCGCCGAGGGTGTTAATTGGGTATCCCGCTCCCTTTCCACCCGACCAATTAAAACCGAGCTCTTAGGTATAAAGATCGACGCCACCGGAGATCAGGTAATCCTCTCCGCCTCCGATTTAGAGACTTCTTCAAAAGCTAACTTCACCGCAGATATTTTTGAAAAAGGAGAGGTTTTAGTTCCAGGACGCCTTCTAGCTGAAATTTCCCGGTCGCTACCAAATAAACCCATCACAATTACATTAGATGGTTCACGTGTGCTTGTTACATCCGGCGCAGCGAAATTCACCCTTCCAACACTTTCATTAACAGAGTACCCAAACCTTCCAGAACTTCCAGAACGCACTGGCGTTATCGCCAGTGACACATTCGCTACAGCGGTGGCACAAGTTGCTATTGCTGCTGGCCGTGATGATTCACTTCCCACACTCACAGGCGTACATATTGAAATCGAAGAAGATAAAGTCACACTCGCAGCAACCGATCGTTACCGCCTAGCTGTCCGCGAATTTAATTGGGATCCATCAACACCAGGTCTTTCAACATCCGCCCTTATGCGCGCTCGCACCTTAGCCGACGCCGCTAAATCTCTCACAGCATCGAAGTCAGTCTCACTCTCATTTGCACCGGCGACCAGCAATGATCGCTTAGCGGGATTTGCAGGAGAAGGTAAATCAATGACATCGCGTATGTTGGATGGAACCTTCCCCCCATACCGACACCTACTACCAAGTGAGGCCTCAACAACTGCGGTTGTTGAAGTTGCGCCATTTTTAGATTCAGTACGCCGAGTAGCACTTGTTGCTGATAAAACTATTCCACTCCGTCTTGAGTTCGCAGATAACGGAGTTTCTCTCGAAGCCGGAACCGGCGAAGAAGCGCAAGCAACCGAGCGCATCGATGTACTTCTTAACGGAGAACCAATCTCAATCGCCTTTAACCCAACGTTTCTAGCTGATGGTTTACAAGCGGTTGGAACTCCATTTGTTCAAATTTCATTTACAGGATCTAATAAACCTGCGATTCTCACCGGCCGCAACGAACCAAATGGTGCATCTATCGATACCTATAAGTATCTCTTGATGCCTATGCGCTACGCCTCATAAAGATTACTTACTAAAGGTCTTTCCATGCGGGTTACTAAGTTAGCTCTCACCAATTTTCGCTCCTATAAAGAACTCTCCCTGGATTTCGAACCTGGCTTAACAACCTTTATTGGCGACAATGGATCCGGAAAGACAAATATCGCGGAGAGTTTGATTTATCTCTCTTATCTATCCTCACACCGCACTGCTACAAACCAACCACTCTTACACCTCGGTAGCGACCAAGCAATTATTCGTGCCGAGATAGAACGCGATAACCGAACACTGCAGGTAGATCTAGAAATCAATGCCAATAAAGCAAACCGCGCACGTATTAATGGCAACCCGGTCAAATCACAACGAGAAATTTTAGGCGCTCTCCAAATCATTTATTTCTCCCCGGAAGATCTCGACTTGGTGCGAGGCGACCCATCAGAGCGCAGAAACTTTCTCGACAAATTACTTATTACTCAATCCCCGCGCCTCGCAGGAGTAATTGCAGATTATGAGCGGGTAGTACGTCAAAGAAATACACTCTTAAAAACTCGTGCGCCACAGAACGCACTAGAACCTTGGACCGAACAACTTATCCGCTTTGGCGCAGAGCTATCCGCCGAACGCGTTAAATTAGTTGATGATTTAAACCCGTATGTAACAGAGCACTATAAAAACCTCAATGAAGTAAAAGCAGCATCAATCCTTTATAAATCTTCAACAGATGGATTGACTGCAGATGCTGGTACAAATAGCGAAGTACTAACCGCTCGAGCAATCGAAGTAGCTACCCAAGAGCGTGATCGCGGAGCATCACTTATCGGCCCACACCGAGATGATTTACACCTGCACCTCGGTGACTTTCCAGCAAAAGGGTATGCCAGCCACGGAGAATCTTGGTCGATGGCAATCGCGCTTCGCATCGCTTCTTACACGCTTCTCAAGAGCGAAGGCGCAGACCCCGTACTTATCCTGGATGATATTTTCGCCGAGCTAGATGTAGCCCGCCGCCGCCAATTAGCGGCAGTCACGCAGTTGGCAGAACAAACAATTATTACAACAGCGGTTGAAGGTGACCTTCCACCCGAACTAGAATCGGCGAAGCTCTATGTTAAACCTGGCCTTGTAGAGAAGGGAAAGTAAATGGCAAAGCGTGACCTCGCTATCGACCTCTTCCGTAACTACAAGACAGGGTTTATTAAAAAGGTTCGTATCCGCCCCGAACGAGGCCAAGCACCAGGAGATCCCACATTGGTTAGCGATATCTTGGGAGATCTTGTTAAAGATCGCGAATGGGATTCCGGTTTAGCTGAAGGTAACCTCTTCGCTACCTGGCCGGCACTCGTTGGTACCGAAGTCGCCCAGCATGCCGAACCAATCTCGCTCATCAATGGCACCCTGCTCATTAAATGCTCATCGACAGCCTGGGCGACCCAGCTAACCCTGGCACAACACCAAATTTTAGAGACCCTGCGGGCAAGTGCTCCCGGAGCGCTCGTCGAGGCGCTTCGCATCATCGGCCCGCAGGCCCCCAGCTGGAAGAAGGGGATCCGGACCGTCTCCAACGGCCGCGGCCCTCGCGATACCTACGGCTAGCACCAAAGAATTCAACACTAGGGAATAAAGCCTCCCTCCACTCTGTTCTACCTATCAAGAAAGCTGAGTCGCACCGACTCAACCTTCGAGTTAGAATTCCCCCAGGTAAAACATTGAAGGAGCAAAGAAATGGCTAGAGCAGTTGGAATCGATTTAGGAACAACAAATAGTTGCGTATCAGTACTCGAAGGCGGTGAGCCAACAGTTATCGCTAACGCAGAAGGCGCTCGCACAACACCATCGATCGTTGCATTCGCAAAGAATGGCGAAGTGCTTGTTGGTGAAGTCGCCAAGCGTCAATCAGTAACAAATGTTGAGCGCACTATCCGATCAGTAAAGCGCCACATGGGTACTAACTGGACTATCGATATCGACGGCAAGGCGTACACACCACAAGAAATTTCTGCACGCGTTCTACAAAAGTTAAAACGCGACGCAGAGGCATACCTCGGCGAGACCGTCACAGATGCTGTGATTACAGTCCCTGCATACTTCTCTGATGCAGAGCGTCAAGCAACAAAAGAAGCTGGCGAAATCGCCGGACTCAATGTTCTTCGTATCATCAACGAGCCAACTGCGGCAGCACTTGCATATGGACTCGACAAGGCAGATAAAGAACAGACAATTTTAGTCTTCGACCTTGGCGGTGGAACATTCGACGTTTCACTCCTTGAAATCGGCGATGGTGTTGTTGAAGTAAAGGCAACATCCGGAGATAACCACCTCGGTGGCGACGATTGGGATCAAGCACTCGTTGATCACCTCGTAAAAACATTTGGTTCTGCAAACGGCATCGATCTTACAAAAGATAAGATGGCGATGCAGCGAATCCGCGAGTCCGCAGAGAAGGCGAAGATTGAACTCTCATCTTCACAATCTGCAACTATCAACCTTCCTTACATCACAGTAGATTCTGAGAAGAATCCACTCTTCCTTGACGAGACAATCACGCGCGCACAGTTCCAAGCACTAACTGCCGATCTACTCGATCGCTGCAAGAAGCCTTTCCAATCCGTTCTTAAAGATGCCGGAATTGCAATTAGCAAGATTGAATCAGTTGTTCTTGTTGGTGGATCCACTCGTATGCCAGCAGTGGTAGATCTCGTACGCGAGCTCACCGGCGGAAAAGAGCCAAATAAGGGCGTAAATCCAGATGAAGTTGTCGCTATCGGCGCATCACTTCAGGCTGGAGTTTTAAAGGGTGAAGTGAAAGATGTTCTCCTTCTCGATGTCACACCACTCTCACTTGGTATCGAAACCAAGGGTGGTGTGATGACAAAGTTAATCGAGCGCAACACAACGATTCCTACAAAGCGTTCTGAGATCTTCACAACTGCAGATGACAGCCAACCAGCTGTTCAGATTCAGGCATACCAAGGTGAGCGCGAGATGGCGGCATATAACAAGAAGCTCGGAATGTTTGAGCTCACCGGTATTGCACCAGCCCCACGCGGTGTTCCACAAATCGAAGTAACTTTCGATATTGATGCAAACGGAATCGTGCATGTATCAGCAAAGGATCTTGCGACAGGTAAAGAGCAAGGAATGACTATCACTGGTGGCTCAGCTCTTTCTAAAGATGAGATTGACCGCATGATGGCAGATGCTGAAGCACATGCTAATGAAGATAAGCAACGTCGCGAAGAGGCAGAGATTCGCAATACTGGAGACTCACTTCTGTATCAGACAGAGAAGTTCCTTAAAGATAGTGAAGGCAAGTTCGAAGGTGAACTTGCTGCACAAAAGACAGAACTCGATGCCGCACTCGAAGAGTTAAAGACCGCACTCGGTGGTGCTAACTTTGAGATGATCAAATCATCTACTGAGAAGGTATCAACTCTTTCACAAGCGCTCGGCGGCGCACTCTATGCCGCTAATGCGGCACAAGCCGAAGGCGAAACACCAACAGAAGACGGTGTTGAGGATGCCGAAGTCGTTGAAGAGGAAGAGACTTCTAAGTAATGAGTGAAGAGACAACTCAAGAAGTTGTTGAAGATGTAGTTGAGGCTGCACCGGATCAAGAAATTGATCCGGTTGCGGCGCTCACCGCAGACCTTCAACGTCTTCAAGCCGAGTATGCAAATTACCGAAAGCGCGTCGAACGCGATCGGGCAGTCGCCTCTGAAGTAGCTGTCGCATCTGTATTAATAGAGCTATTAGCTACTTTTGACGATATCGAGCGAGCCTCCACCCACGGCGAACTCACAGGTGGATTTAAAGCAGTAGCCGATCAATTAGCATCTCTAGCCAATCGCTTTAATCTCGAAAAGTTTGGCACCGAAGGCGAACCATTCGACCCACAAATTCACGAGGCGTTGATGCACGACACCTCCGCGGATGTATCAGTGCCAACAGCATCAAAGATTTTGCAACCCGGATATAAGTTTAAAGATCGTATTCTGCGCCCTGCCCGAGTAGCCGTCACGGATCCCGAGTAAGCACTATGGCCGCTAAAGATCTCTACGAGAAGGATTTTTATAAGATCCTTGGGCTAGATAAGAAAGCAACCCCCGAAGAGATTAAGAAGAAATACCGTTCTTTAGCGCGCGATCTTCACCCTGATAAAAACGAAGGCAATGCTGCCCTTGAAGAGAAATTCAAGGCAGTTTCAGAGGCTTATGACATTCTCTCCGATCCCAAGAAACGTGCAGAGTATGACGAAGGACGTTCACTCTTTGAACGCGGAGGATTCCGTGCACCACAAGGTGGCCCGGGTGGCGGAGACTTCTCAGATATCTTTGGTGGAGGCAACCCACAAGATATCTTCGCTAATTTATTTGGTGGGGCAGGAATGCGCCGGGGACCGCGTAAAGGTCAAGATCTTCAAACTGAATTTACAATCACTTTTAAAGAATCTATCTTTGGTACAACGCTCGATTTAACACTTAATACCGACGGTACACGCGCACAGAACATCACAGCACGTGTTCCTGCTGGCGTGAATGATGGCGCAAAGATTCGAGTTAAAGGCAAAGGCGGACCTGGAGAGGCAGGACCTGGAGATTTATTTGTTCTCCTTACTGTTAAACCACACCCAATCTTCTCCCGCAAAGGCGAAAACTTAATTCTTACATTGCCTGTTACATTTGCAGAAGCAACTCTCGGCGCAGATATCAAAGTTCCCACTTTATCCGGCGATGATGTAACAGTCCGATTAGCCCCTGGAACCCCTACTGGACGGGTACTTCGCGTCAAAGGCCGTGGAATTATAAAAGGTGCAATTACTGGAGATCTTCTCGTAACAATTGAGGTGCAGGTACCGCGTCGCGTCGAAGGCGAAGCACTTGATACCCTCAAGAAATTTGCAGAGCTTACTGTTGAGCAAGATGTGCGCAGTGAATTTAACTCAAAGGCAAAAGCATGAGTAATGAAATTAATGATTCAGACA
>WLPB01000041.1 GCA_009698975.1 Actinomycetota bacterium
TATGACTGAAATTATTGAAGAGGTACTCGAAACTTCGAATATCGCAATTATTACCGGACCCAATCTGGCTGATGAACTTATTTTGCGCCAACCCGCAGGCGCTGTTGCCGCCGCCGCAACGATGGCAGTCTCCGAACAAGTTCGAGATCTCTTCCGAAATCCTTACTACCGCGTCTACACCTCAACTGATGTACTCGGCTGCGAATTCGCCGGCGCGATCAAATCCGTAATCGCGCTAGCTGTTGGTATCTCTATCGGTCTGGGTTATGGAGAAAATACTCAATCGATGTTGATCACTCGCGGTCTCAATGAAGTTGCTCGCCTCTGCGCAGCTCACGGTGCGGATCCATTATCTGCGGCCGGACTTGCCGGAATGGGCGACCTCGTTGCGAGTTGCGGTTCACCGCTTTCACGTAATCGAACATTCGGCGAAGCAATTGGACGTACCGGCAGCATGGATTCCGCTCTTAACGAATTCAAGAAAACTGTCGAAGGTGTTGCATCCTCATCTGCCGTTGTCGAGATCGCTCACCGTGTAGGCGTAGAAGTGCCCGTCATCGAATCAGTTGCAGATATCGTTAATGGTTCACTCACACCTGAGCAAGCGCTGACGCGCCTTATGGAAATCACAACCAACGCCGAGAACTTCATTCGATGAAACGCGTTGCAATCCTCTGCGGGGGCATGAGCTCCGAGCATGAAATCTCATGTATCTCAGCTGGGGGAGTGATCGGGGCAATCGACCGAACTAAATACCTGCCGATTCTTATTGGAATTACCAAGAGTGGTCACTGGGTACATATCACTGAGGATTTCCCACTTCACATCGTCGATGGAGTTTTACCTGTAATCCCTGAAGATGCACCAGCGATAGTTACCGATATCTCTGGATTTACCCTCAATGGCGAAAACCTCAAAATCGATATCGTCTTTCCAGTACTGCATGGTCCATTTGGTGAAGATGGAACAGTGCAAGGAATGCTCGAAATGGCTGGACTGCCATATGTGGGTTCTGGAGTATTGGCATCTGCCGTCGCTATGGATAAATCTTTTGCGAAGCCAATCTTCTCTTCCCATGGCCTCAAGGTTGCAGCTGGAATTACCGTTACAGCAGAGCAGTGGAAGTCTGGAGCTGCACAAGTGACTCGCGATGCCGCATCACTTACCTACCCGCTCTTTGTAAAGCCTGCTCGCGGTGGTTCCAGTCGCGGAACTTCAAAGGTCAAGAGCGAAGGTGATCTCTCTGCAGCTATGGATGAGGCTCTTAAATTTGACAACAAAGTCATGATTGAAAACGCAGTTGTAGGCGCAGAGATTGAATGTGCAGTACTCGAAATTGATGGCGCTGCACAAGCATCGGTTGTTGGCAAAATTTCAATTGATCCAAAGTTTGAATTTTATGATTTTCAAGCGAAGTACTTAGATGGAGCAACAACTATCGAACTACCTGCACCTATTGATTCAAAGATAAGCGATGAGATTCGTGCCCTCGCTGTCACTGCATTTAAAGCTCTTGGGTGTAAAGGCCTTGCCCGAGTAGATTTCTTCTTAACGCCTAACAATGAAATTATCATCAACGAGCTCAATACAATGCCTGGATTTACCGCAACATCAGTCTTTCCAAAGATGTGGGCTGCTACTGGAGTGAACTACACAGAGATCATTTCGCACTTATTGCTTAACGCGCAATCTAGCCCAATTACGAAATAACGTCATGCAATCAAAAAGAGTTGTCAGCACAATGTTTGCCATATTTGCAACAGCTTCCACCCTCTTTAACGTCCCACTCGCAAGTGCCTCTAGTGGTGAGTTCATCTGGACCAAGAATTACAGTGGCGAAGCTGTTAAACGCCCCCTCGATGGATCTGGTTCGAATGTAACCGCAACTTCTACCTTTGGCGCTGGTTTAGCGCTCTATATTTACGGAGATTATTTATATACCTGCTACGGAAAAGTGCGACGAGTGGGACTTGATGGAACAGGGGCTACCACGCTAAGGACACTTTCAGACATTTACTCGGTGGTGAGTGACGGAACATATTTATATTACGGTTTTGAAAATGCTCAGAAAATTGGGCGCATGAATATGGATGGTTCTGGAGCCAATGATTCATGGGTAACTTTCGCCGGAATTACGGGTCTCAATTCTGGATGGATGACGATTAACAATGGAACGCTTTACTTTGGTGGTGGCGCGAATGCTACTTCTCAAAAAATTGGTTCAGTATCTGTTTCAGGCGGTACACCGACGTTGATTTACTCAGATATTAATGCAATTGCGGGAATAGCTTCAGACGGCACATATCTTTATTGGGTCCACTACTCTTCAGGTAATTTGAGTCGCTCTTTACTTGATGGAAGTAATGTAACGATAAATTTCGTGACAGGCCTTAGCAGTAACGTATGGGACATTGAATATTGGAATTCATACTTGTATATCAGTAACAGTAACTATGTAGCTCGCGTGAAATCAGATGGCACGGGTTTACAAGCTTCCTGGATTCTCTCCGGTGGAGATCGGGGATTAGCCATCTCTGGAACTCCAGTGTCTGCGACCACCTTGGCGAGTTATTCGCTTGCGGAAGCTCCTGTTAAAGGAGTGACCTCAAGTGTTACAGCAACCTTCTCGGCGGCTGGCAAGGTAACTTTCACTGCCAACGGGAAAAAAATCCCAAACTGTGTGAAAATTAATACCAACGCAACGGCGCCGTTTACGGCAACATGTAATTGGAAGCCAGCGGTACAGGGCAGTCAAAGAATTGCGGCAACTATCGCTCCGACGGTAACTTCAAATTTACCGCTCTCGGTCACGCTGGGCTCAACGAGAGTAATCGCGAGAAAAACAACCCGTTAAAGATCAGCCAGTAACAGGGCAAGTCAGGGTGCGAGTTATTCCTGGAACAGCCTGAACTTTGGTGAGGATAAGGCGACCGAACTCCTCCATTGTTGAGGCTTCAGCGCGCATGATGACATCGTATGGACCAGTGATTCCCTCAGCGAGTGTGACGCCAGGAATTGCAGCGATCGCATGTGTAACCGATGAGGCCTTGCCGACATCAGTTTGAATCAAGATATATGCCTGTACGTTCATGGGCTCAACGCTACCTCATGAGATAGGTTTCTGACTATGGCGCTAAACGAGAGTGAAGTAATTGAGCTGCTCTCTCGCATCTTTGCGACGGCAGACCGACGCCTGCAGATCGGCATTGGAGATGATGCCGCCGTTGTCGCAGGTTTCGCTCAACAAATTTTGACCACCGATATTGCCGTAGATGGCGTGCACTTTAAGAAGGAATGGTCGAGCGCGTATGAGATTGGTCAGCGCATAGCGGTGGCTAACATCGCCGATATTTTAAGCATGAATGGCCGGTGCGATTATCTCCTCGTAGCAGCCTCGTTGACCGGTAATGAGAGTTTGCAATGGATTGGCGAACTTGCCCTCGGAATTTCTGACGCTGCGAAAGAGGCAGGAGCAATTGTCGTCGGTGGAGATATCTCGCAATCTTCTTCGCTTCAATTTGCAGTCACCGCAGTGGGCCATAGCGAGAAGGTCATTACGCGAAGTGGGGCACAGGTCGGGGATTCAATTTACCTCTCCTCACTTACCGGATGGTCCGCCGCAGGGTTGCATCTTCTCTCCAATTCAATTGAGGCAGATTCGGATATTGCACAAGAAGCCCTGCGAGAGTACAAATCTCCCACTCTCGACCTCGTAACAGATTTTTCAAGCGCGAACGCCATGGCAGATGTGAGTGATTCAGTATTGGTCCAGATAAATCAGATAGCGAAGGCATCGGGAGTTGCGGCGCGCCTCTTACTTATTGAAATCGAAAAGTCTGACGAATTCATTCGCCTCAACAATTTGGCGCAAGAACTTGGCGTAGATATTTGGCAGTGGGTACTAGCTGGGGGAGAAGATCATGCGCTCATTGCGACTGGTCGCCACTTACCAGGAATCAAAATTGGTGAAGTTTTAGTAGGCACAGGCGTTGAGATCAACGATCATGAGGGCAGAAAAAAAGTGGCCCCAGTTTCCTGGAGCCACTTCTCGTAATAGTAATTAATTAAGCGCGAGCAACCTTGCCAGCCTTAAGGCATGAGGTGCAGACGTTCTGACGCTTTGATGCACCCTTAACGAGTGTCTTTACGCGCTGAATATTTGGATTCCAGCGGCGACGAGTCTTCACCTGTGAGTGTGAGACGTTATTTCCGAAGCTTGGACCCTTGCCACAGATGTCGCATGTTGATGCCATTGCGGTACTCCTTGAATCTATAAAGCCAATCGCCCTGAGCGCCTAGCAGGGGCAAACGATATCAAGAGGGGGGCCATTCGAGCCAATCCGTGGCAATGAGCGAGCTCAATAGCGAAGAAAATGGGAGCGCACAAGAGAGAATAAAGGCATGGCCACCCTCGATTCCAAACTCAGTGGAGTTATAGGGGACCGGACAGCGAAGGTCTTTGCAGACCTCTATGGATATCGCACAGTAGGTGATCTCCTCTTTCATTTTCCACGCAGGTATTTAGTCAGAGGAGAGCTCAGTGATATCGCCGCGCTCCACGATGGCGATGAAGTAACAGTCTTAGCTGAAGTTGCTGCTGTGAGTACGCGACGCTTTCAGGCACGCAAAGGCAATTTGCTCGAAGTAATCGTCACAGATGGCACAGCGAAAATGTCGCTCACCTTCTTTAACCAAGCGTGGCGTGAGAAAGATTTGCGCGTGGGTGCGAGTGGACTATTTGCAGGCAAAGTTGGCTCCTTCAACGGTAAGCGTCAGTTGTCGCACCCGGATTACGAAATTATTCCAGATGGAAATGATGTTGATGGTGCAGTCGAGGGCTTTGCCGGAAAGTACCTGCCGCTCTATCCCTCATCATCGAAATTGCCTTCGTGGAAAGTCGCACAGTCAATTGATTTGGCACTCGGTGCCCTCGATGAGGTTGAGGACTTTCTCCCAGAAGAATTGCTCACTCAGCACAAATATCCAACTCTCATGCAGGCAATACATCAGATTCATCATCCGGTCGATCTGGATTCCGCTGAGATGTCGCGCGCAAGACTCACCTTTGATGAGGCGCTGCTATTGCAATTACTCCTGCTTGCTCGCAAAGAAGAGCTGAAAGCTCTTGATGCGATTGCCCGACCTCGCGTGTCAGGCAAATTATTGGATGCATTTGATCAACGCCTACCTTTTGAATTAACAAAGGGCCAGAAGGATGTAGCTGCAGAAATTGAAATAGATCTCTCCGCTTCACACCCGATGCATCGCTTACTTCAAGGCGAAGTCGGTTCAGGTAAGACCATCATCGCACTTCGTGCAGCCTTGGAAGTTATTGATAACGGGGGACAGGTCGCACTTCTCGCACCAACTGAAGTCCTTGCGGCTCAGCACTTGCGAACATTTGCGCGCCAATTAGGTGACTTAGCAGAGGGCGGAATGTTGGGAGGTGCCGATCTTTCAACCCGAGTTGTGCTTCTCACGGGATCTCAGAGCGCTGCAGTAAAGCGCGAGGTACAGGCAGAGATTAAGAGCGGTGCGGCCGGCTTAGTCGTGGGAACCCACGCTCTCTTGGGCGAGCATGTTGAATTCGATGATTTAGCACTTGTCATCGTTGATGAACAACATCGCTTTGGGGTGGAGCAGCGCGACGCTCTCAAATCGAAAGCAAAAGTAACTCCACATTTACTAGTGATGACTGCAACACCTATTCCTCGCACAGTAGCAATGACAATCTTTGGAGATCTCGATATTTCTACTTTGCGTGAACTTCCATTAGGCAGACAAGAGATTGCCACGCATTTAGTTCCGGTTGCCGAAAAACCACATTACTTAGAACGCACTTGGGAGCGAGTACGAGAAGAAGTCGCACAAGGGCATCAGGTGTATATCGTCGCTCCTCGAATTAGCGCTGGAATTTCTGAAGACGCTGACTTTGAATTTTTGGAAGGTGAGAGCAAGAACCTTTCTGCAGTTGAAGAACTCGGGCCAGAGCTCATGAGCGGGGCGCTGCATGGCCTGCGTATTGCACCACTACACGGGCGCCAAAGTGCGGAAGTCAAAGATGAGACAATGAAAGCTTTCGCTGCCGGCGAGATTGATGTTCTCATCTCTACAACTGTGATTGAAGTTGGAGTGGATGTGGCCAATGCAACGCTGATGGTGATTATGGATGCTGACAGATTTGGTGTTTCACAGCTTCATCAGTTGCGCGGACGAGTTGGGCGCGGAACATCACCGGGGCTATGTCTACTAGTGACAACATCAGAGGCAGATTCACCTGCCCGTGCGCGCCTTGACGCAGTCGCTTCCACTAGAGATGGATTTGAGCTTTCCCGAATAGATCTGGAGCAACGGCGTGAAGGTGATGTATTGGGAAGAGCACAATCTGGATCTCGTTCGCAGCTGCGTTTACTACGAGTCTTGCGCGATGAGAAACTCATTGAGTTAGCGCGTGAAGAAGCTAGCTCTCTCATTGCATCAGGTCTAGAAAACTACCCTGGACTTCTGCGCGCGCTAAAGAAGCTAGAGTTAGATACTGCAACTGAATTTATTGATAAGAGTTAGGGAAAACAGTGAGAATTATTGCCGGGGCCGCAAAGGGCCGACCAATTTCAGCTGTCGCATCTGCTACCCGACCAACTTCTGATCGAGCACGCGAAGCACTCTTCTCCTCACTTGCATCTGAGTTTGGTGAGTTCGATGGCCTTCGAGTTCTCGATCTCTACGCCGGAACTGGTGCAATCGCTCTTGAAGCCCTCTCACGAGGTGCTGCGATTGTTCATGCGGTTGAAAAAGATGAAGCAGCCTCAAAGGCAATTTCTACTAATTACGAATCAATTAAGAGCTCAGAATTTTCTGGAACCTTTCATCTCTACTCCATGGGCGCGCATCGTTTTCTTGGAGATAAAGCTCAATTCCAATATCACTTCATTTATATCGATCCGCCATACGATGTGGACGATATCGATATTGTCGAGACCCTTGTTCAACTGCGCGAAAATGGATATCTCCACCCAGATGCCCTCATCGCAATCGAGCGCAACAGCCGCACACGTGAGATTTCTTGGCCCTATGGATACGAAGAGATACGCGTGAAGAATTACGGTCAGGCGCGGATTTTCTACGGAATTCCAGCCCCTGATAGCTCTGAGAATGGATAACTCATCTCTGAGTTGCTAGCGTTGGCCATATGAAGCGTGCCGTATGCCCTGGATCCTTTGATCCGATCACTTTTGGTCATCTCGACATTATCGAGCGGGCGAGCAAGCAATTTGACGAAGTCATCGTGGCTGTCTTTGTAAATAGAAATAAGCGCGGTTTATTCTCGGTCGAAGAACGGCTCGAACTCATCTCATCAAATGTGCGCCACCTTGGAAATGTAAAGGTGGATTCAGGTAGCGGTCTGCTCGTCGAATATTGCAAGCACAATTCGGTTACATCAATCGTAAAGGGTCTTCGCGCGGTGACCGACTTTGATTATGAACTTCAAATGGCACAGGTGCATACCCAAGCATCTGGAGTCGAAACAATGTTTATGGCAACCTCACCTACGCACTCATTCCTATCGTCATCTATCGTGAAAGAGCTCGCTTACTACGGTGGCGATGTTTCATCGATGGTCCCTGCAAATGTCCACCAAGCGCTCAAATCTCGGGCGGCAACCGCGCTCGAGGGTAAGTAAGGAAGAGGTTTCTCATGCCAATGGATTCAATCGAAAAACTCAACACTGCGATCTCAATGGTCGAAGAGGCGCGTGGAGTTCCACTCTCAGCATCATGTGTTGTACACCGCGGGGAAATACTCGAGATTCTAGAAGGTGCACGCGAATATCTGCCATCAGATCTCTACGAAGCTGAGAAGATAATTTCAGATAAAGAGAAGTTGATTGAAGAGGGACGTTCCAGCGCAGAACAAATGATTGCCACAGCTCGCGAGGA
>WLPB01000042.1 GCA_009698975.1 Actinomycetota bacterium
AGGCATAAGTAGAAGTGACGTTAAAGCCTGCCTCGGTGAGCTCGGTAAGAGCCTGTTCGCCACTCATTCCAATGTATGAAGCGATTAAGACTTGCTCAATTCCTTTACTAACTACGAATGAAACTTTCGTGCCACGTTTGACTCTTGTGCCTGCTGCTGGTGATGAAGAGATGATGTAGCCCTTTGGAATTGTCGAACTAAATATTTCCTTGACGGTTCCAACTACTAACGGGCTCTTGGTAATTGAGGTAGATGCAGCATCCGGTGTTAATCCCAAAAGATTTGGTACTGAGTATCGCTCTGCCCCTTTAGAGAGGATGATCTTTACAGTGCCACCTTGTTCAACCTTGCCACCACCCTCTGGGATGGATGCAATGACAAGTCCGCTTGCAATTTCTTCGCTATAACGTTCTTCGACCACTATCGATTTAAGACCTAATGGCGATAGCGCTTGAAGCAGCTCTTCTTGATTAGCGCCCACTGTCGATGGAACAACTACACGACTTCCTGGTCCAATCAAGGTGTACCAACCAGAGACTCCGACGGATATGGCCAATACAAGAGCGATTTTTCGATTGCGGCGAACGCGCTTACTTGCTCTGCGTCGCTTATTAATCTGAGCTGTGCTCTCTGGCTCAATAGGCGAAGGTATCTCGACACTTTCCTCAACCTGCTTCGGAATCTGAGATGTTAGCTCTCTGACTTTCTTTCGCAGACTTTTTACTTTGCTGGCAGGGCGCATAGGTTCAATTGGAATATCGAGCTCTAAACTGAGTTGATTCTCTTTAGGATTAAGAGTGGCGTTAATTGCAAGCAGCCTTTGATGAAACTCTCCCGCATCACGTGGGCGATCATCGGCGTCACTCGAAGTAGCTTGATAGATTAAATCATCGAGTGCGCCAGGAATATCACTTCTAAAAGTACTCACGCGAGGAACTCGCTCATTCACATGCATAAATGCAATTTGAATTGGTTCGGCGCCATCGTAAGGTTTCTTACCAGTAAAGATTTCAAAGGCAGTGATACCAACGGCATAAACATCGCTTCGGGAGTCAGCGACTCCACGCTGAACTTGCTCGGGGGAGAGGTAAGAAACGCTACCCATAATGATGCTTGCCTCTGCAGTCATTGTGCTTCCAAGCAGAGGCCCCTTTGCTAAACCGAAGTCGGCAATTTTGATACGGCCCTCACGAGAGATGAGAATATTTTCGGGTTTAATATCACGATGGATAATTCCAATGCGGTGCGCGGCAGAGAGTGCGCTCAGTACTGGAAGCAAAAACTTCACCCCATCGCGAAACGAAAGGCGACCTTGCTCGTTGAGGTACTCACGTAGAGTGTGGCCTTCGACCAACTCCATAACAATAAATACAGCAGGCGTACCGCTTTGATTCCATCCTTGATCTTGAACAGCGACAATATTGGGATGCGAGAGAGATGCTGCAGCTTTTGCCTCGCGAATAAATCTCTCAACAAATTGTTCATCTTGCGCCAAATGCGGATGCATGATTTTTACAGCAACTTTGCGATCTAGGCGGGTGTCGAACCCTTCGTAGATGCTCGCCATTCCACCGTTAGCCACTTGGCGAATGAGTTGGTAACGCTCATCTATGAGTTCACCAGAGAGATCGGACACGCAGTAATTCTAGGTTGTGAGGACGAAATCTGCCTTCATCTGAGAATCATTAGTGGCGAAGTGTTGTGCCTGAAGTACTAGCCAGCTATTCATCTCATCGCTGATTTCTTTTCCATCACGGGCGAGAACTCGATCCAGGCCAATCTGCGGTTCTATCTCAATCCATAGTGATGCAGTTAAATCTTCTCGAATCAAAGAGTGAGTTGAGGCAACTCCTTCGAGGATAAGTAGTTGCGTTGGAGGTAGAAGTTGGTGCTCGTCATAAGCAGCGTGATGCCAATTGTACTGAGTCAATGGAATCGCTTCAGCCTTCTTATGGGCTTTGACTATCTGAATCAGGGCTTGAGTGAAGTGTTCATCAAAAGGGGCATTCCAGCCGTTGTAGATCTGGTCCATATGAATGATGGTGCATTTGTATTTCAGGGAGAGTGCAGCAGAGAGATGGGTTGCAAGAGTGGTTTTGCCTGCACCGGCGGGTCCATCGATTGCGATGATGGGTTGGTCTGTAGATTTAGCGAGATCCAAGAGCGCGTCGATAAGTTCCAAGCCACTTACTCCATCCCGCAATCGCCAATACGGTAAAGATTGCATATAGCACCGTTGTAAAGAGTAGCCCTTGTGATGCATAAAGGAGCACGTAGCCGGCATCGACTATAAACCAGAGCACCCAGCTCTCGAACTTTTCATAGACCATCAGAATTTGAGCAGCCACACTTCCAAAGAATAGGAATGAATCCGGAAGAGCTGCTACCGCTTCAAAGTGCAACAAAATCGGCGCCAAAAGGAGCGATGCAACAAGAATTGCAAGGAGAGCCAATAGACGGTACTTGTTCTTCAGCGCACCAGGCTTTGCACCACTTGGCTGCCATCCAAACCAGCCAGCAATTGCCGCAGCGATAAAGACTATTTGCAAGAGGCCACTGGCAATTAAGTTCCATTGAAAGAAGAGCAGACCGTAGAGCGCACTACTGATCGCCCACCAAGGCCAGGTGATTCGTCGGCCAGTAACTCCAAGTCCGACGCCGATAAATGATGCAATGGATGCGATGAATTCTAGGTATGAAACTTCATAGCTCCACAGTATGAAAAAAGTCGATGACACGATTTCCTCAGTTTTCTCAATCCGCATTACCGGACTGGTCTAACGGTCGATCTCGCAATGGAGATCCTCTCAGCCGCCTTGGCTCCCGTATTACTAACTTTAGCGCATGCGTGCAATAAATGTCTGAAGAAAGGCCAATCCAGCAACTCGTGCGCGACGTGCCTTCGATGTTGTAGCCCGCTTGGAAAACACGTCATATCCATTCGCGATAATTTCATCAACGATTCCACAGTAGAGCTCGCTGGCTGCGCGAATGCAGGGGCGCGAAATTGGACTTAAATATTGGATTCCTGCTTCTGCAATCTCTTGCAGCTCTTTCACTCGGGCAACTTGAAATTTTAAAGCTTCGACTATTTCTGGCGTCATCGCGCGATTGAGCAGCATTGACTCATCAACACCGAATCGCGCCAATTCATCGAGTGGCATATAGATGCGACCGCGATCTATATCTTCACCGATATCTCGAATGAAGTTTGCTAGCTGAAACGCTTCTCCAAGCGCGGTTGCTGCAGGGATTGCTCGCTCATCCGAATAACCCAGGATGGGCAGCATTTCTAGTCCAATGACAACTGCTGAGCCATACATATACTCCTTGAGTTCTGCATAATTCTGATAACGGGTAACCGTTAAATCCATCTCCATCGACCTCATAAATGCCTCGAAGTAAGCGATCGGGATATCAAATTTCGTAACGGTATCTACGAGTGCGCGGCCAATCAGATCTTGGCTCTCACCTTTTCGAAGATCTG
This sequence comes from Actinomycetota bacterium, assembly GCA_009698975.1. Next base: position 3,488 of record WLPB01000042.1, read on the forward strand.
CAATTACTGTTGCGCCCCAACTCTTCAGCGCCTGGCTCTTCTCACCATCTGTCAGAGTCGAGGCTAAATCATCCACAATTTCATCTGCATATCGAGCAAATCCGTAGAGGGCATGGACATGGGGACGTTTAGCTGCAGGGAGGATAAGAGTCGCCAAGTAATACGTCTTGCCATGCAGAGCATTTAATCTCTTGCACTCAGCGTATGAATCAGCGAGTAAATCTGACATTATTTAACTGGACCAACAATTCGTTCGGCAGCTAAACGACCTGAGATCAGAACCATGGGAACACCGACTCCAGGTTGGGTTCCGCTTCCGGCAAAGACAACATTTTCAAATCCAGCAGCTATGTTGCTCGGGCGGAATGGTCCTGTTTGGAAGAAGGTATGAGCACTGGCAAATGGTGCACCGCGCTCCATGCCTTGTGCCTGCCAATCAAGAGGAGTAGTTACTGTTTCAGCTTCAATCGCATCGCCAAAACCATCATATCCACGTGATTCGAGAGAACGAATCATCGAATCACGATAGCGCGACTTCTCCACGGTCCAATCAATATCGGCATCGAGATTAGGGGTAGGGAAGAGAACGTAATACGAGTGCTTACCTGGAGGCGCAAGAGTTGGGTCATCATGAGTTGGAACTGTGACTAGAATCGAAGGATCTGTCATTAAAACCTTTTTGTTTATGAGCTCGTCAAAGACACCATCCCATGACTCACCGAAGTGAATGTTGTGATGCGCTACGTGATCCCACTTCTTTGAAGAACCAATAAGCATAGTCACGCATGACGGTGAGTACTTCAGACGCTTTATTGAGAATGGCTCTTTCTTAAGCAGGCTCTTCCATACAACTGGAAGATCTGGATTCATGACTATTGCATCGCACTCATAGCGCTCACCTTTATCGGTTATTGCTGCCTTTACCCGTGAGCCCTCGACATCGAGTGATGTTACAGAGGAGCCATACACGAATTTAACACCGTGCTTCTCGGCCGCCGCTGCCAGTGCGCGAGGAACTGCATGCATGCCTCCCTTAGGGAAGAACACTCCATTCACAGAGTCCATATATGCAATAACGGCATAAATAGCGAGTGCTTGCTGAGGACTTACTCCCGCATACATTGCCTGGAATGAGTAGACCTTCTGCAAACGTGGGTCTTTCAGGAATTGATTTACTTTTGGTTGCAATTTCCTGAAGCCACCCAAAGCGATAAGGCGAGCGAGGTTAGGCGTGAGTAAATTTAACGGTGAATCAATATTGCGATCGATGAAGTCATTCATCTCGTACTTGTATAACTTGGTGACGAAATCAACATAATCGCGGTAGCCAGATGCTTCTTCTGCAGAAACTTTTTCGCGGATCTCCTGCTCCATTGCTTTGGTATCAGCATGCACATCAATTTGTGTTCCATCGTGATAGAAAGCCCGATAGAGAGGGGAGACCGGCATGAGCTCAAGCCAATCTTTCATATCTTCACCCACAGCAGAGAAAGCATCCTGAATCAAAGAGGGCATTGTCAGTACAGATGGACCAGTATCGAATGCATATCCATCTTTGTTAAGAAGCCCATTACGACCACCAGGAACGAGCTCTCGTTCAATGACTGTCACTTCACGTCCAGCACCAGCTAAACGAAGTGCTGCACTGAGACCGGCTAGCCCTGCACCAACGACCACAACTTTCTGAGACGGGCCCTTAATCTGCTTAACCATTATGTATTTCTCTTAACTGCGCTAAGCGCTATATAGGTGAGGTATTCGCGAGCTTGCGGTGAAATCGATGGATCTTCAATTGCTTGGAGTGATTCTTCGGTGAGTTGGGCAATGAGCTTCTCAAGGGCATCAACAGCACCAGACTTTACGATGAGCCCACGGAGTTCTTCGACTTTTACCCCAGAGATATTGGGCGAACCTAGGTGCAGTAGTAATTCAGCTCGGTCTTTTGCATCGAGTGCATCCAATGTCATCGCCATAAGTGCGGTGCGCTTACCTTCACGCAAATCATCTCCTGCTGGTTTACCAGTGACTTGTGGATCACCAAAAATTCCGAGTAGATCATCGCGAAGCTGAAATGCTTCACCGAGTGGCAGTCCGTAGCGAGAGAGCGCATTGAGCAAAGGTGCATTTGTTGAGCCATCCGGATTGCCAATCACTGCACCTAGATGGAGTGGACGCTCGATTGTGTACTTTCCAGATTTATAGCGAGCAATTTTCAATGATCGCTCGAGGCTAAAAGTGCTCTGGCCTGACTCGTGAATATCGAGATACTGACCGGCCATGAGCTCGATGCGCATCTCATCATGGATTCGCTGGGCTGCTAGCAAGGAATCTGTCGGAATCTCAGAGGTATTGAGCATCTGATCCGACCACACGAGTGCGAGATCACCCAGCAGGACAGCTGCCGCTTCACCGAATTGTTCGGAGAGACCATTCATGGCGTTGCTTTGATGGAAATTCTCAAAGTGTCTATGTATTGCCGGCTTACCCCGACGTGTATCCGAACCATCCATCAAATCATCATGGATAAGTGCACATGCCTGTAAAAGTTCAAGGCTAGAGATTGCTCGGATAATCTGTGGTGTTGGCACGGCCCCTGATGCAATCAAGCCGGCATAAGCGAAGAGGGGGCGAAGGCGTTTTCCACCGTCAAGAAGAAATTCATCGAGGGCATCGCAGACAGGTACTAACTCGGAGGAGATCTCAGTGAGGAAGCTCCGCTGTAATGCAAGATAGCTCGCCAATTCACTGCGAATCTCGCTTCGGACGCGGTCGACAGTCGACTTTACCTCTGTACTCACGCGGCAACGGTACCCTGTGACCGTGGAGATGCGCGCGATGAACGAGGCTAAAGGCCGTGAGCTGACATACTCCTTCGAATTTTTTCCTCCCAAAGATAGCGAAGGGGAGGCTCGGCTCTGGAGCGCCATTGAAGGGCTTGAATCAATTGCCCCGGACTTCATCTCTGTTACCTATGGGGCTGGCGGATCCACGCGCGACCGCACGATTCGCATCACCTCGGAGATAACTGCCCGGACAAATATTCCAACAGTTGCGCACTTGACCTGTGTTGGTTCAACTCGAGAAGAGCTCATTGAAATTCTCGCAAAGTATCGAGCTGCTGGAATCTCTAGCATCCTTGCACTGCGAGGAGATCCAGTCGGCGGACCACGAGCTCCGTGGCAAGTTACCCCTGGCGGATTTAATCATGCAGATCAATTAGTTGCACTTGCCCGCGAAATCGGTGGTTTCACAATTGGCGTTGCAGCTTTTCCTGATGGACATCCAGCCTCCGCCGATGGCCTCGATGATGATATCGAAGTTCTGCTCAACAAAGAGAGAGCAGGAGCATCGTTTGCAACGACTCAGTTCTTCTTCGAAGCAGAGAAGTGGAGCGCATTAGTTGAGAAGTTAGCCGCTAAAGGATCTTCGATGCCTATCATTCCTGGAATATTGCCGGTAACAAATGTTAAGCAACTCAATCGAATGTCAGAGCTCAGTGGAACGCCCATTCCTACAGATATTGCAGAGGCATTCGCTGCCGTCGAAGATAACCCGGATGATGTGCGCAAATTAGGAGTCGAAATTGCGACGAAACTCTGCCGCGACCTTATTGCTGCAGGTGCACCAGGATTACATTTTTACACGATGAATACCTCTTCGGCGACCCGCGAAATCTTTGAAGCGATTAAATAGAGATGAGAATTTCTCGTACTGAGTTTAATCAACGCTGGTCTGCTCTCCATGGTGACGTTGAGATACAAGGCGTTATCGCTGGCTGGCTGGCAATCTCTTATTATCTAGCGAGAATCCTCTCCTTCTTTCGAGTTTCACCCAACTTTGTAACCTTTATTGGTCTCCTCGCATCTCTCTCACTCTTTTACATCGATGCTGTAGTCATCATCGCCCTACTTATACTCTTCTCACTCATTTGTGATGGGGTCGATGGTTCTCTCGCTATCTACCAGAATCGAACCTCTCGCCTTGGAAGTCTTTATGACACTCTTGCCGATCGAATTTCTGAGGCGTGCTGGCTCACGATCGCTTACTATCTCCTCGTTCCGGTCCAATATGCAATTGCAATATGGGTCTTGAGCGCGACTCAGGAATATGCTCGCACTCGACTCGCTTCGATGGGTTACTCAGAAATTGGCGTAGTGACGCCGACCGAGCGTCCTATGCGTGCAATATTTATGTTTCTGATTATCTTTCTCTATTACTTCGGGTTCGAGATAACAGAGCAGGTCGCAATTGGTTTTATTGCACTTCAAGTTGTGAGTTTCTTGATGGTGATGAAGATGGCTCGCTCTATTTTGAGGTAGCAAGAATTGCGTTAGCAACAATTTCTGCGCTTAAACCGACCAGTGGCAGTCCGCCACCAGGATGAGCTGAACCACCA
>WLPB01000043.1 GCA_009698975.1 Actinomycetota bacterium
CTATCAAAGGCGGCGCACCTTGTACTAATAAGAGAGAGAAGCATTTGGTGCGAAATATTCTTGAAGTCTCCGGAGTAGAGAAGAAGTACCCCGGTGTTATTGCAAACCGTGATGTCTCTCTCCTTGTGCGCGAAGGAACAATTCACGCAATTATCGGAGAAAACGGTGCCGGTAAATCAACACTCATGAAGACCCTCTACGGACTGATTCGTCCAGATGCAGGAACAATTAAAGTATTCGGCCAAGAGGTCAACCTTAAATCTCCTCAAGATGCAATTGCCCTTGGCATCGGCATGGTTCACCAACACTTTAAACTCGCAGATAACGCCACCGTCCTTGAGAATGTAATTCTCGGAAGTGAGCCATCTCGCTTTGGATTTGTCATCAAATATGATGAAGCACGAAAGAGATTGTTAGAGATAGCCAAGACATACCAATTAGATATTGATCCAGATGAGCAGTTAGCAAATCTCGGCGTCGGTGAACGCCAGCGTGTAGAGATTGCAAAAGTTCTCTTCCGCGGCGCAAAGATCTTAATTCTCGATGAGCCAACGGCGGTGCTCGTCCCTCAGGAAGTAACTGAGCTCTTTAACAATCTCCGAGGATTAGTAAAGAATGGTTTAACAATTCTCTTTATCTCTCATAAGCTCGATGAAGTCCTCTCGATCTCTGACGAAATTACGGTGATGCGACAGGGAACAACGGTGGCAACTCTTACCCCTGCTGGAACCACAAAGAAGGCGCTGGCCGAGCTCATGGTTGGCGGCGAACTTCCTAAGCCGATTGCAGGCACTCAAGTTGTAAGCCCTGATAACTTCCTGGCAATGAAGAACGTTTCATATTCTCGAGCCGATGGTCGCGAAATTCTTCATAACCTCAACCTTCATCTCCGTGGTGGAGAGATTTTGGGTCTTGCTGGCGTCGAAGGAAATGGCCAGAGCGAACTCATCGAACTTGTGATGGGTCTACTCAAGGCTAACTCTGGCTCAGTCGAGGTGCTAGGTCTGGATGCATCCACAACTCATACAAAAGATATTAGAAATGCAGGAGTGGGATACATCCCGCAAGATCGCCAACGCGATGGCCTCTTAATGTTTGCCCCATTGTGGGAGAACCGAATCCTCGGTCACCAATTTGCCTCACCTATGGCAAAAGGAGTCTGGATAAATAAAGGTGCAGCTGCGGAAGACTCTAAGCGAGTCGTCGCTGAGTTCGATGTGAGAACTCCAGGAGTCAATGTTCTTTCGAGCGCGCTATCAGGCGGTAATCAACAGAAATTTATTGTAGGTCGCGAGCTCAGCGGAAATCCCAAGTTAATCATTGCAGCTCAACCTACACGTGGAGTAGATGTTGGCGCACAGGCAATTATTTGGGATCGCTTAATGAAGGCGCGATCTCAAGGGGCTGCAATTCTGCTTGTCTCGGCAGATCTCGAAGAGCTCTTCTCGCTCTCTGATCGCATCGCTGTTATTTATAGCGGAACAATTACTTCAGTATTAGATCCATCTAAGACCACTCCTGAAGATATCGGGTTAGCAATGACAGGAGCGAATCACTGATGAGAAGAAGTAGAATTTTTTGGGGCACCGTTGCACCGGTAGCTGCGATTCTTACATCGTGCCTGTTGATGTACATCATCTTGTCACTTCGCGGCGAGAGTCCGTGGGAGCTCTTTAAGTTAATGGTCTCCTACGGTTTCGAGCCACGTAACCTTGTCTCTGAGATGAACTTAACGGTTTCTTACTACCTTGCAGGCGTTGCCGCAGCAATTGGTTTCAAGATGCTTCTCTTTAACATTGGTATTGATGGCCAGTATCGAATGGGAGCATTCTTCGGTGCGGTAGTTGGCGCAGCAATTGACTTACCACCGGTGCTTCACGTCGCAGTAATCATTGTCGTTGCAATGATCGCCGGTGGAGCGTGGGCTGCAATTGCCGGTTATCTCAAGGTTCGCCGCGGTGTATCTGAGGTTATTAGTAACATCATGCTCAACTTCATCGCTGCCGCCATCATCGCTTTCTTGCTTAGTCCAAAACTCTTGGGATCATTGCCAGAGGGTTCACAAAATGTACAGACGAAACCAATTCCCGCGAGCGGACAGATGCCTACTATCAAGATATTTGATGGCCAGGTTTACTCAGTCTTCTTCCTTGCAATCTTTGTTGGTATCGCATATTGGGTAATGCTCAATAAGACTGTCTTCGGCTTTAATTTAAGAGCAACTGGCCTTTCCTTCCGCGCTGCGCGCTCTAGCGGAGTCAATGCGCCCGGAATGATCTTTGTGACTACTGTCCTCTCTGGCGCCATTGCTGGATTGGTGGGCATAGGAACGCTTCTCTCAGATACGCACTCGTACAGCATGGCCTTCCCATCTGGATTCGCATTTACCGGTTTATCTCTCGCAATTTTGGGCAGAAACCATCCAGTTGGAATCTTCTTCGCAGCGTTTCTATGGTCATTCCTCGAACGCGCAGGGCAGGTCCTTGAGTTCGAAGGTATTCCGCCAGAGATCGTTATTGTGATGCAAGGAACGATTGTTCTTTCAATTGTTATTGCCTACGAAGTTGTTGCACGAATAAATCTGAAACAACAACAGCGGGCGGTTGGAAAAGTAAATACCGAAGTTCTTGCTGAAGTGGAGGCAAAGTAATGAGTACACCAATAACTCCAGCAACAGCTCCACTAGCTACCCTGAAGCGTAAGGTGAAGCCTCTTATATCTAGCCCAGCAAGAATTGCCCTCTTGGTAGCCGGCTTACTTCTCATCCTCTCAATCGTGGAGTTAGCAACCGGCTTCTCTGATATCTCATCACCAGGTACCTCAGGTGCAACCCTGCGCTTTGCTATTCCATTGCTGATGGCGGGCCTCGGTGGTCTCTGGGCCGAGCGCGCTGGTGTGATCAATATCGGCCTCGAAGGAATGATGATTGTCGGTACTTGGACAGGTGCCTGGTTCGGTTTCCTTCATGGCCCACTGATTGGATTTGTCGCAGCCGGTGTATTTGGTCTTCTCTCTGGTTTCTTCCACGCAATTTTGACCGTCAAGGTTGGAATTGATCAGGCGGTATCTGGTCTTGCAATTAACTTGATTGCAGCCGGAGGCGCGAGATATCTATCAGGAGTGTACTTCCCTCCACAGGGTGGCGACCGAACAGTTTCACCACCCTCTGATGCATTTCCTACTTTTACGGTTCCAGGTATTTCACCACTACTTGAAAGAATTGACGGCAAGAACATATTCTTTATCTCTAATATTGCCGGAATTCTGAACGGTGTCACAAAAGAGATGTCGTTGGTGACGCTCGCATTCTTGCTCATCGTCCCACTGACATCCTGGATTATGTGGCGCAGTAAATTTGGACTACGTATGCGCTTCTCTGGCGAGAATCCAATGGCTGCCGAATCACTGGGTATCAATGTTTATCGCATCCGTTATATCGCGATCTCTGTCTCAGGAATGCTCGCCTCTCTCGGCGGTGCATACCTATCTCTCGTCGCCTCATCTGTGTATCGCGAAGGTCAGGTTGCAGGACGAGGCTTTATCGGTCTTGCAACTGTAATCTTCGGTAACTGGAAGCCCGGGGGAGTCTTTGCAGGCTCTTTGCTCTTCGGATTTACTGACGCGCTACGTATTCGCCAGAATGAATCTGTCATGGCGTTGATTATCGTGGCCGGAATAGTGGGAGCGCTAATGGTGCTCTACTTCCTTATCTCTAAGAAGTGGAAGTTTGCGGCTTTCTCAATCGTGTCAGCGCTACTAGCTCTCTTGATTTATATGAAGGTAGATGTCATCCCTCAGGAATTCGTCACAGTCTTCCCTAACGTTGCGACCTTGGTGGTGCTGACCTTCTTAGCGCAGAGATTGACGCCGCCTGCTGCTGCGGGCGCGCCATACCGGCGCGGTTCTGAATAGCAAGGGCGCGAGCAATGTCTGTTAATTGGGATTCATCCGTCCTAGCTTCACTCCAGCCAGTTATTAAGAACTCTTCATTAGTAACTATCAATGAAGAGCGCCTCATTGATGTTGCTGACTGGATGGCCTACGAAGAGTTTGCCAAGCCTGATGGGTCAATGCTCTTTGACTTTGGGAACGATCCTGACTTCTTGATGGATTTCACACTTGTTGTGAATACGATGAACTTCGCATTTACAAATTTTGATACCGGCGTCAAGTTCGAAACAGACTATATGGGTAAGCGCTGGTGCGACTCTGAAGCAATGCTTGCATGCCTACATCGGGCACATAGCGCGGGGATTCCATTCTTTTCTGGAGAATATTTAGCAAATCTAACCCGCAAGAATCTCGAATCCGTATTTGCGGGAACTATCGAAATGCCGATGCTCGATGAGCGCGTCACAATCTTTAATGAAGTCGGCCGCACTCTTGTTGCACAGTACAAAGGGCGTTACTCAAACTTTGTCCGTGATTGCGCTCCGCGTCTGTACGACAACGGCAATGGACTTCTTGAACGTTTGACCTCCGAGTTCCCACGTTTTAACGATGTGAGTAACTACAACGGTTCAGAGGTTCAGATATTCAAGCTTGCCCAGCTTGGCATCTGGGGAATGCACCTGGCGCTATCGCCACGGAAGGCATGGGCGCTAGAAGATGCACATATGCTCACTGCATTCGCCGACTACATTGTGCCGGTAGGTATGCGCGTGACAAAGATTTTTGAGTATGCACCCGAACTCGAGCAGCAGATCAACTCACTCGTTGAAGTTCCTCGAAATAGCCAGGCTGAGATCGAGCTCCGTGCAAATTCAATCTATGCAATCGCGCGATTGACCGAAGAGATAAATAAGCGCCGTCCAGGCATGGAACCTCTGCTCCAGCCGCAAGTTGATTTCCGTTTCTGGAAGACCTATCACGCAACACATTGGCCACACCACCTAACTAAGACTGTGATGTACTAAAAATGAAGATTTACTTCGCTGGACCACTCTTTACTCCATATGAGCGCTCTTACATTGATCAATGCGCTAAGCGAATGCGAGATGCCGGAATGGAAGTCTTTGTTCCACACGAGATTCCGCTTCCTGACCCAGTGACACCTAAGTTCATCTTTGATACCGATGCCCGCGAAGTCTTGAGTGCAAATGTTGTTCTCGCGCTTCTTGATGGACCTATGGTCGATGACGGAACGGCGAGTGAGATTGGTATTTTTTGGGCCGAAATGCGTCACGATAAGTCAAAGAAGGGAATGATTGGTCTCGTTACAGATACCCGTGTTATTCGAGATCGCAACATGATTGATGGAAAGGGAATAAACCTCTTTGTCCGCGGTTGTGTTGAGGATGTCGGAGAGGTTGTAGATAGTTTTGATAAAGCGTTTGAAATTCTGCTCAAGTGGCAGCAAGAAATAGATTCCTAATTTTCTAATCTATTTTTAAATAAGAGAAAAAGAGAGAAACTGAGGAACTCTTGCCTAGGTCTTACGTATTAATAATGCGCAAACCTCATGCTTTATCAACAATTGGATTCGGAATGATTGGCCGAATTCCATTGGCGATGAATACTGTGGCGCTGGTCTTTCTTGTCTCTGATGTCCGAGACTCATTTACACTCGCAGGCCTGACATCAGCGTTCTACACGCTCTCTGGCGCTGCCATCAGCCCTAGAGTTGGAAAGCTAGCGGATCAATATGGCACCAAAGCGGTCATCCTTCCGGTAACAGCAATCAATCTTTTGGCTACTCTAGGAGTGCTCTACTTTATAAATCATGCAACTATTGGATTGCTCGCATTTGCAGCACTTGCCGGGGCAACTTTTCCAAATTTCGGAACAATAACTCGCACACGGTGGAGTAGATCTCTTACTGATCCTAAGGAACTTGATTCAGCTCTATCACTTGAATCAGTCTTCGATGAAACCGCATTTGTTGTCGGACCTGCGCTTGCCGGTTTCCTCTTCTCGCTCTATGGCTCTAGCTCTCCGCTTGTGGCCTCGATGGTATTTCTCTCGATTGCCGGAATCGGAATCGCTCTGACCAGCATTGATCACGGCGGATTCGCTCGGGTTCACGAGGACCACACCCGTGGAATTCTAGCTATTCCATATGTGAAGACACTTTTACTTTCATTGATTGCACTAGGGCTCCTCTTCGGCTCAAACTTTGTCGTGATCATCGCAGTGGCAACAGAAGGAGGGCGCGAAGCTGAGGGTGGACTTTGGGTTGGGCTCTATCCAATAGGAAGCGCAGTCTCGGGACTTATTTATGGAGTAATCCATTGGAAGATATCGAGCTCTCTTCGTTATACCGGTTCACTTGTGATCATGGCGATTTGTACATCAGGGATTCTCTTCTTCCAAGATCTCGACACAATTGTCTTCTGGATTATTGTCTCGGGTATCGCAATCGGTCCTGCGCTGATATCTGCCAATGCATTCATGAAAGAACTGGTTCCGCTGAGCAGACTCAATGAATCTTTCGCATTCTTAGGTGCCGCACTTTCAATCGGTATCACCCTTGGAAGTACCCTCAGCGGTGTAATCGTAGATAAATTCGATGGCTGGAAAGGCTTCTACTTTATGACGGGAGCAACAGCGCTAGCAGCGCTTATCTCGGTCGCTGGCTGGAGCTTCCATCAACGCAGATTGGAGCTCCCATGAAGGTAATTCTTGATACAGATCCAGGCATCGATGATGCTTTGGCATTTATATTGCTCAGGGCTATGCCAGAGATTTCGCTGCAGGCAATTACTACGACTCATGGCAATACGACCGTTCAAAAGTGCACCGAGAATGCTCTCAAGCTTGTTGAGCTACTCGGTATGGAAAATATCCCAGTTGCAGAGGGTGCACATGAGCCTTTAGTAAAAACACTTTCGGTCGCTGAAGAGACACATGGCGATACCGGTCTTGGACATGCAGTTCTCCCGCCAGCAAAAATCAAGGCAGTCGAGAGTAATGCCGCCAATCTCATCATTGATATCGTCAATGCCAATCCAGGAGAGATAACGATTCTCTGTATCGGTCCCGTAACAAATCTGGCACTCGCACTTTTGAAAGAGCCTTCTCTGCGCAAAAAGATTAAAAACGTAGTCTCTATGGCGGGAACAATCCATTACCCCGGTAATGCAACTCCATCCTCTGAATACAACGTCTTCTGTGATCCAGAGGCCTTCGATATTCTCTTGCGTTCAGGCATTGATCTCACGATTGTTCCGCTCGATGTCACATATAAATGTCTCTTCACGAAGACGCATATCGAAAGACTTAAAGGTGTACGAGAAGATATCCATACCTTTATCGATCGTGCGACCGCCTTCTATATGGATTTCCATCTTGAGTATCAGGGGATTGAAGGATGCGCAATTAACGATCCGCTTGCGGCAGCTATTTTGCTAAAGCCTGAACTTGTCACGATGCGTGATTACTATGTAAATATCGAACTCCATGGTGATTTCACAACCGCAAAACTATCAGCGGACCACTTTGTTGCACTTGGCAATCCACCTAATGCACAGGTTGCGATGGAGGTAGATGTTGAAGGATTTATGGATTTCTTTATCGAGAGGGTGAAAACACTATGACGGAAAAGCAGCATCATCTCCACCTCAAGCCAGGTGATGTAGGCGAATATGTTCTGCTTCCCGGAGATCCTGGTCGCGCTGAAGTTATTGCCCGTCACTTCGATAATGCTGTGCATGTGGCCACTAACCGTGAGTATGTGACATATACCGGCTATCTCGACGGAGTAAAAGTTTCTGTCACCTCTACTGGAATTGGATGCCCCTCTGCCGCAATTGCAATGGAAGAACTTGTGCGAGTAGGTGCAAAGACCTTTATCCGCGTTGGAACGTCGGGTTCGATTCAACCCGGAACAAAATCTGGAGAGCTGGCAATTGTCTCTGGCGCTATTCGTGATGA
>WLPB01000044.1 GCA_009698975.1 Actinomycetota bacterium
GGCATGGTGAGGCCTTCTAGCGGACCCTTCCAACCATCACGGAATCCAACGAACTCATATCCGTAATCTTTAATTCCCTTTGTCACTACGCCACGGATTACACCGTTAAGACCAGGACAATCTCCGCCACCTGTAAGGACACCAAAACGCATCACACACTCCAAAATGATTTATATGCCTAAAAATTAAGGCTCACGGTCAACGCTGACCCTCGAATTCTAACCCTTGGCGCTGCGAAAATGAACCATGCGAGAGTAAGGCGATGCCACTATCTGAGATATTTGGCGCTTAGAGGCCTTACGGGGTTACGCGGATTCCCTTACCGACAACAACGATTCCAGAATCAGTGACGGTAAAGCGTTGGCGATCCCGTTCGAGGTCCACGCCAATTTGTGCACCTGCTTCGACGACGACGCCCTTATCAATAATTGCTTTTCGAATTACAGCACGGTCACCAATTTTCACACTTGGCATTAAGACAGAGCTATCGATAAATGCACCGGCACCTACATGCACATCGTAAGAGGCCACAGTGCGGTTGACATGGCCTCCTGCAATAATCGAACCAGCGCCCACAATCGAATCCTGAGCGATTCCACTCTCGCTAAATTTTGCAGGCGGCAATGATGGTGGATTAGTCAGTAGTGGCCACTCGCGATTGTAGAGATTGAAAATTGGATGGATAGAGACGAGGTCCATATGTGCATCGTAATAAGCATCAAGGGAGCCAACATCGCGCCAGTAACCCTTATCTCGCGAAGTAGCGCCAGGGACCACATTGTTTTCAAAGTCGTAGACCTTAGCTAGGCCGCCCGCTGCAAGCATCGGGATGATATTTCCACCGATATCGTGACGCGACTCTAAATCTTCAGAGTCAAGAATGAGTGCTTCCTCCATAACATCGCGCTTAAAAATATAATTTCCCATAGATACAAGTGCGAGATCCGGATGGCCTGGCATTGCCGGTGGATTAGCAGGCTTTTCGTGGAACTGCTTGATTGTGATTCCATCTTCAGCTAATTCAATAACACCAAATTCATGTGCTTCAGAACGTGGCATACGAATCGCTGCAATTGTTACGCCTGCTCCGGTACTCAAGTGTTGATCAAACATTTGTGAGGGATCCATTCGATACACGTGGTCTGCACCGAAGACAACTACGTGCTTTGGATTTTCATCATGAATAAGGTTGAAGTTCTGCAAAATTGCATCTGCCGAGCCGGTATACCAACGGGGACCAAGTCGCTGCTGGGCTGGAACTGGAGTGATGTAATTTTCAAGGAGTGTAGACATACGCCAAGTCGTGGTGATGTGTCGGTCAAGTGAGTGTGACTTGTACTGCGTCAACACTGCAATCTTGCGCATTCCACCGTTAACAAGATTTGATAGAACGAAATCAATCAGGCGATAGGAGCCACCAAAAGGAACTGCCGGCTTTGCGCGATCTGCCGTCAACGGCATCAATCTCTTACCCTCACCGCCCGCAAGGACGATTCCGAGGGGAGTTTCAAAGCGCGCCATGTCCGTACTTTACCGATGTAAGTTCGAAGAAGCCATAGACGCCAGTTACTCTTTCTCCATGTCATCAATGCAAAAGAATCACCCAGTGCGAGTAGCGGTAGTGACCAAAGAGTGGCCACCGGCTGTGTACGGAGGCGCCGGTGTACATGTGGTGCAACTGAGCCAAGCCCTGAGCCAATTACCGGATTTAGATGTCCAGGTGCATTGTTTTGGCGGCGCTCGAACAGATGGCTCATTTGGGTATGAGGTTCCATCTGAATTCAGAGATGCAAACCCCGCACTTCAAGCAATTGCAACAGATCTTGCGATTGCTGCCAATCTAGGTGAAGCAGACATCATTCATTCGCATACTTGGTATGCAAATATGGCAGGCCATGTCGCCTCTCTTCTCTATGGCACTCCACACATTGTCAGCGCTCACTCGCTCGAACCGCTTCGCCCTTGGAAGGCGGATCAACTCGGCGGTGGTTATCAAATTTCATCGTGGGCTGAAAAAAGTGCATATGAGGCAGCCGATGCAATTATTGCAGTAAGCGATGGAATGCGCGGTGATGTTCTTCGCGCCTATCCCGCAGTAGATCCAGCGAAGGTTGTAACGATTCGCAATGGAGTAGATACCGCGAAGTTTGCGCCAAATCCAGATACATCAGTTTTGGAAGAGTACGGAATCACTGGACGATATGCGATGTTTGTTGGTCGTATCACTCGTCAAAAAGGCTTGGCTCATCTCTTGCGCGCATGGCGCGATGTTCCCCATGAATACGGATTAGTGCTTGCTGCAGGTTCACCAGATGAACCTGCTATCGGGGCTGAAGTTGCCGAGCTCATCGCCGAACTTCAACGTAATCGCAAAAATGTCTGGTGGATCAAAGAGATGCTCCCCCACGAGAAGTTAACATCAGCACTTACTCACGCAGATCTATTTCTCTGTCCATCAATCTACGAGCCACTTGGAATTGTGAATCTCGAAGCGATGGGGTGCGAAACAGCAGTCTTGGCATCGCGCGTTGGAGGAATTCCAGAAGTCGTAGATCACGCGCAGACAGGTGAATTAGTGAATTACACAGAGAGCGATATCCCTGCATTTGAAGCGGACCTCACCTCTGCTATTTCGCGATTAATGGCCAATCCAGATTTGCTCGCCCAATACGGTAAAGCGGGTCGAGCCCGGGCAATGAGTGAATTCGGTTGGGAAGCTGTCGCTGCAAGTACACTACAGCTCTATCAATCAGTCATAGAGAAGCGCAGATAGCTCTCACTATTTTAATATCGGAGTTTTGATGTCGCGTCGCGGTTGGTTCTTATTTTTGCTGACAGGTCTTCTCTGGGGAGTTCCATATCTCTTCATCCGAGTTGCCGTTGATTCCGACGATGGATTCACTCCAGCCACCGTCGTATTTCTCCGCACAGTTATTGGTGCAGCGATTTTGATTCCCTGGGCCTTGCACCAAAAATCTCTCGGCTCAGCATTCCGCGGTCTTAAATATGTGATTCCTTATGCATTCCTCGAAATGATTGGTCCTTGGATTCTTATCGGTACAGCTGAACAGAAAATTTCATCAGGGCTGGCCGGTTTGCTCGTGGCATCAGTACCTATCTGGGCAACCATCTTTGCTTCGCTCTACGGCGATAAGACAGTGTGGCAGCGCTCCCGACTCTTCGGTTTGGCAATTGGATTCGTTGGACTCATTTTCGTTGTTGGCATCGAGAGCATTACTGGAACATCTGATCCGCTCTCAGTGATTATGGTTTTAGTGGCTGCGCTGATGTATTCGTACGCAGTCATGTTTGTTCAAAGAGGACTTCCTGGAGTGTCTGGGATTGCAATTAATGCAGTTGCTATGTTATTCACCGCTCTCTTTTATCTACCGTTTACGGTTGCGCAATGGCCAGAGCATGAGATTTCCAGTTCGGCGATCTGGTCAGTTGTAGGACTTGGAGTTCTTTCCACCGGATTCGCATTTGCCTTCTTCTTCGCGCTGCTGCCAATCATCGGAGTCGCCCGAGCTTCTCTAGTGACATATCTCAACACCGCATTCGCCGTTGTGCTCGGAATTATTCTGCTTAACGAAGATTTCACACTAGGTATAAAGATTGGCGTTCCGCTAGTCTTAATCGGCTCATATTTTGCAAGTAGGAAGAAGCAGGAGAAAGTTGATGCTTAACGCAATCATTCTTGGAATTGTCCAAGGCGTAACCGAATTTCTCCCTATCTCATCTACTGCACACTTAGCCATCGTAGGAAAGCTCATTGATGGAGCGAGAGATCCTGGCGCACGCTTTACTGCAATTACTCAGATTGGCACCGAACTTGCAGTGCTTATCTACTTCCGTAGGGATATTGCATCAATACTTTCTGCCTGGTTTAAATCTCTCAGACGTAACTCACATCTGACTCATCATCAAAAGAGTGATGCCCGACTTGCTTGGCTCATAGGAATCGGAACACTCCCTATCGTCGTCCTTGGCTATCTCGGGCAAGATTTTATTGAGACCGATCTTCGCAAGCTATGGGTAATTGCAACATCACTCATTCTCTTCGGTTTCTTATTGGGATTCCTTGATTACATGGGGCGCAATGAGCGAACTCTGGATCAATTAACTCCTGGTCACGGAATCCTTTACGGACTTGCCCAAGCTATCGCCCTGATTCCTGGAGTTTCACGTTCTGGCGCCACGATTGCTATGGGACGAGCGCTTGGATATCGCCGCGAATCTGCCCTTCGTTATTCATTCTTACTAGCAATGCCGGCAGTCTTTGGCAGTGGCCTCTATCAACTGAAGAAGGCTATTGGAGATCCTGAGGCATCAGTCTTTACAATGCCAGAGACCATTACTGCAACACTGATCGCATTCGTAGTGGGTTATGCAGTAATCGCCTGGCTGATGAGATACATATCTACAAAGTCTTTTACGCCATTTGTGATTTATCGAATTGCCCTCGGTGTTGCGCTCCTGATTGCCCTAGCAACAGGCGTCATCAGCGACTAATTATTTGCGCTCAATAAATCCGAGACGCTCGAGCAGTTTTGGATCTCTCTGCCACTCTTTTGAGACCTTGACGTGTAATCCAAGGAAGATGCGGGCATCGAGTTCGCGCTCAATATCTTTACGTGCGCGCATTCCAATATCTTTTAATCGCTGACCTTGATGGCCCAGAATGATTCCTGTCTGTGAATCGCGCTCGACATGGATAGTTGCGTGAATATCGAAGAAGGGTCGTGAGCCCTTCTCTTCGCGCTCTGACATCTCATCGATAGTGACCATGATTGAGTGTGGAAGCTCTTGTAGGGCATCGCGCATTGCAGCTTCGCGGATGAGCTCGCAGATGAGTTGTTCAGTTCCTTGATCACTCTTCTGGTCCTGCGGATAAAAGGCAGGTCCTGTCGGAAGTGACTTTCCGATAATTCCTTCAAGCAATTCAATTTGATCATGAATTACTGCCGAGATTGGAATGATCTCATCCCAGGTAAAGCCTTGAGCTAATTCGCTGATTGTCATCAAGCGGTCTGCGAGGGTCTTCTTATTGACTGTATCTGTCTTTGTGATGAGAGCAAATTTCTTAGCGCGTGGATGCTTTGCAAGTTCTGCTGCGATGAATTGATCACCAGCACCGGTTGCCTCATTTGCAGGAAGACACATCATGATGACATCGACTGAATCCATACTCTGATTAACAACCGCGTTAAGTCGATGGCCGAGCAGCGTGCGAGGCTTGTGAACGCCGGGAGTATCGACTAGAACTGCCTGAAAATCTTCGCTGTTGATGATTCCGCGGATGGCGTGACGCGTCGTATTGGGATGATGAGATGTAATTGCAATCTTGCTACCCACGAGAGCGTTGATGAGAGTTGATTTTCCGGTATTTGGGCGGCCAACAATGGCAACGAAGCCCGAACGGAAATCACTCATAGACGTATTCTCTCATCTAGAAGTTGGTAGCTACACCAATGGCGTAATCAACTCGAGTGCATCGGCAACGGATGTCACAAGTTCTGCGCTCCGTTCGCCGATTAATCTATGACATCCATCAGATGTGGGCGATGTAATAGGTCCTGGAACGGCCATCACTGGTCTCATTAACTGCGCCGCATCGCGCGCAGTACGAAGTGATCCACTTCGAAAAGCTGCCTCGACAACGAGTGTGGCATCTGAGATTGCGGCAATCAGGCGATTGCGTACCAGAAATCGATGTGGACGAGCTGTCATGCCTGGGAGATATTCAGTAACAATTGCGCCACTTTCTATAATTTCATCGAAGAGGCGCTGATTGCCCGCCGGATAGGGACTGTCTAGACCGGAAGCTGTTATTGCAATTGTGATTCCTTCGGCGATGAGCGCTCCTTTATGTGCGACTGAATCAATTCCATATGCACCACCGCTCACTATCGCCCATTCGCGATCAACAAAACCAGCAGCAAAATCAGATGCAATTCTGACTCCATATGGAGTTGGATTTCGAGTTCCAACTATTGCAAGTGACTTTCTCGAAAGTATTTCGGTATCTCCTTTAACGATTAATCCGATGGGTGGAATCTCCAGATCATTAAGCACTGATGGCCAGAGCGGATCTTCCGGAGTGAGTAGCTCTCCCCCGCACTTTTCTAAAGATTGATAAATAGATGAAAGATTAGCTCTCTCTGAATCAGGGATAGCGCGAAAGACTGATTCGATTCCTTGCGATTCAATTTCTCGCGCTAACTTAGATGTTGGCTCGTAGCGAGCCATAACCATTACTCTCATATCGCGCAGTTCCATTAGAGGCCACCTTCACGAAGCTTGTAGGCGCTCTTCACATCCTCAAGGCTCGGCATTTCTCGTTCTGATAAATCAGCGAGCGTCCATGACAGACGCATCACTTTATGAAGTCCTCTAGCGGTGATCCGCTCTTTATCCAATTCATCATGGAGAAAATTCATAGCCGCGCGTTCTGGTCGATACTGCACTCGTAAAGCGGTAGAGGGAATCTCTGAATTCAGCGACCAACTCTCATCGCTAAACCTCAGCGCAGCTCGTTGTCTCGCCCGAAGCACTCGTGCTCGAATCGAATCAGAGCTCTCACTAAGCTCTTCTGATGCGAGCTCGGTGCGGCTAACTGGATCAACTTCAACTCGAATATCTATTCGATCCATCAACGGCCCAGATATCTTGCTCATGTAGCGACGCACCTGAAGTGAAGAACAGGTGCATGCAAGACCTTTACCTGTGTACTTTCCACAGGGACATGGATTGGCTGCGAGTACTAAGAGAAAGCGCGCCGGAAAAGTAGCGCTACCAACTGCTCGGCCGATTGTGATTGTGCCGCTTTCGAGCGGTTGACGAAGTGCATCAAGAATTCCATGTGCGCACTCAGGAGCCTCATCGATGAAGAGAACTCCCCGATGCGAAAGGCTGATCGCACCAGGTGTAATAGTTCTATTGCCCCCGCCAACTATTGCCGCTCGTGAGGCGCTGTGGTGCGGCGAAACAATTGGTGCAACTTTCGACATGGGAGATCGCGTAGCTAAGCCTCCAGCAACAGAGTGAATGGCGGTAACTTCCAGTGACTCGGCCTCGGTAAGTGCCGGCAAAATAGTAGGCAACCGTGAAGCAATCATCGTCTTGCCCGCACCTGGCGGACCGATAAGTAGTAAATGATGTCCACCCGACGCTGCAACCTCTGCCGCAAAACGTGCCTTTGGCTGCCCGGCAACATCTGCAAAATCCAACTCAATTTCAGTATCGGGAATATCTATATCGAGCACTTCTGCTACTGCATGCTCTCCGGTTAATACCCACTGCAAGATTTCACGTAGCGATTGAAATGCCAAGATATTCATTCCGGGCAGCAGCTGTGCCTCTTGAAGGTTTTCCTGCGGAACTATCGCTCTTCTTATTCCAGCTTTGTGTGCAGCAATCAAAGATGGCAATACCCCACGGACCGAACGAATTCGTCCTTCTAGTGAAAGTTCACCCAGTACAACAACACTTTCTAGCGGCTCTTGCGGAATGGCACCTTCAGCAACAAGCAGCGCTAAAGCGATTGCGCAATCGAAACCTGGTCCACTCTTAGGTAACCAGGCTGGTGATAATGAAACGGTTACTTTCTTATTGGGCCATTTCTGTCCACTATTTGTTAGCGCTGCTCGAACACGGTCACGCGACTCTTGCAACGATGTATCAGGAAGACCAAGGAGTGAATATGTCGGAATTCCATCTGAAATGTCAGCTTCGATCTCTATCAAAGTACCCAATAAGCCTTGTAGGGCTATCGATCTGACTTGCCCGAGAGTCATAGGACACCTGCGCGATACTCGATGGTGTGTGATCCATCAGCGTTAACAAGTACTGAAGCA
>WLPB01000045.1 GCA_009698975.1 Actinomycetota bacterium
GTCCTTCAAGAACATTGTTGCCATCGAGGCGAACCACAATCGGCTTCGTTGCCAATGGGCCAAGGAGTTCAAGTGCCTGAACAATGCCGTTAGCGACCGCATCACATGCTGTAATGCCACCAAATACATTGACAAATACGCTCTTTACATCTGGATCGCCAAGAATAATTGAAAGGCCATCTGCCATTACTTGAGCTGATGCGCCGCCACCAATATCGAGGAAGTTTGCGGGGCGCATTCCACCGAATTTTTCTCCTGCATACGCAACGACATCAAGAGTAGACATCACAAGGCCGGCACCGTTTCCGATAATTCCAACCTGACCGTTATCTAGCTTGACGTAATTAAGTCCCTTAGCTTTAGCCGCTTCTTCTAGAGCATTTGCTGAATCGGTATCAACGAGCGCTGCATGGTGTGGCTGGCGAAACTCTGCATTTTCATCGAGTGAAACTTTTCCATCGAGAGCGATTACACGACCATCTTCGGTCTTCACGAGCGGGTTGACCTCAACAAGAGTTGCATCTTCAGATTGGAAAGTTTCCCATAGCTTGACCAGAACATCTGCCACCTGATCTGCAACATCTGCAGGGAACTGTGCTTGCGCAATAATCTTCTTAGCGAGCGCAATATCGATTCCATCAACTGCACTTACTGGAACTTTAGCTAACTTCTCTGGAGCTGTGTGGGCAACTTCTTCAATATCCATGCCACCCGCTACAGATGCCATCACCAAGAATGTACGGTTTGAGCGATCAAGCAAGATGGAGATGTAGTACTCATCCACGATAGGTGCAGCTTGGGCGATCATTACTTTATGAACTGTGTGACCCTTAATATCCATACCAAGAATGGCTGAAGCTTTTTCAAATGTATCTGCCGCATCAACTGCAAGCTTTACGCCACCAGCCTTGCCACGTCCACCGACCTTGACCTGCGCTTTAACAACAACCTTTCCGCCCATATCAGCTGCTGCATCGCGAGCTTCTTCTGGGGTAGTTGCTACCGCGCCTTTAAGAACAGGTACAGCGTGCTTTTCAAAGAGATCGCGGGCTTGGTATTCGTAGAGATCCACTCATGGCTCCTTCAGCTCTTAAATACAGTGTGGCAATAGAGGCTAATAGTAACCCCGCTCCTTAGAGCGGAGTGACGGGGGCATAGCGCAGCAAGAGACGTTTATCGCCATATCCACCGAAGTTGATGGTCGCCTCAGCTTTATCGCCCACTCCAGTAGTTGCCACAACAGTTCCTAATCCAAATGTGTCATGTGACACACGCTGTCCAACCTCTAAAACCATTGCGGATGAAACTTTGCCGGTCGCGCGCGGTGGCGGACCTGATGGCAGACGACTCTTACGCGCTGCACCAGCAGATGTATATGACGGCTTACCTTCGTTCTGCCACTGAATAAGTGCTGCTGGAATTTCATCGAGGAATCGTGATGCTGGGTTGTACCTCGGCGTACCAAATGTGAGTCGATACTCGGCACGTGAAATATAGAGTCGCTTTTCTGCTCGAGTGAGTCCTACATATGCAAGACGACGTTCTTCTTCAATTTCTTTTGGATCATCGAAAGTTCTTGCATGTGGAAAAATTCCATCTTCCATACCGGTGAGAAATACTGTTGGAAACTCAAGTCCCTTAGCAGTATGCAATGTCATCAGCGTGACCACTCCACCATGATCTTCGCCATCTGGAATTTCATCTGCATCTGCGACGAGGGCAACCTTTTCTAGGAAACCACCCAGTGAAATCTCTTCATCTTCGCCTAGTTCATCAAGTGAACGTTCTTCATATTCGATAGAGGCTGAGACAAGCTCTTGTAGGTTCTCGATCCGAACTTCATCTTGCGGATCAGTACTATTGGCCAGCTCTTTCATCAGCCCAGATTGTTCAAGTGCTGCCTCAATAATCACCGATGGCTTTGTGTTGATTTCAACTAGTACCCCAAGTGCTACCAGCATATTTGTAAACTCGTTGATGGATTGGGATGCCTTATTAGGCACCGCAGTCGCTTCACGGACGCGCAGCAAAGCGCTCCAAAAGGAGATCCCTTGCGCATTGGCGAATGCATCAACTTCTTCGATTGCGCGGTCACCGATTCCTCGCTTAGGAAAATTGATAATCCGGCGAAGCGAGATTTCATCGCTTGGGTTAGCTAATACTCGTAAATATGCAAGTAGGTCTTTAACTTCTTTCCGTTCATAGAATCGCAGCCCACCAACAACTTTGTACGGAATGGCTGCTCGCATAAAGACTTCTTCAAATACGCGAGATTGGGCATTAGTGCGATAGAAAACCGCTGTATCTCCTGGCTGTGACTCATCCTTATCTTGCAGTCTACGAATTTCACCTTTGATGAATTCGCCTTCATCGTATTCAGACTCTGCAACGTAGCCAATCAGTGGTTCGCCTGCACCAGAATCAGACCAGAGATTCTTCTCTTTCCGTGATTCATTCTGCGAAATTACAGCGTTGGCTGCGGAGAGGATGTTCTGAGTAGATCGGTAATTCTGTTCTAGGAGGACGGTCTTTGCGTTGGGGTAGTCGACTTCAAATTGCAAGATATTGCGAATAGTTGCGCCACGGAAGCCGTAGATGGATTGATCGGCGTCACCGACAACACAGAGTTCAGCAATCGGAAAACCATCGCTCTCATCACCAGTGAGTTCTTTCACTAATTGATATTGAGCATGGTTTGTATCCTGATACTCATCAACTAAAATATGGCGAAAGCGCGAACGAAAACGTGCCTTCGCTTCTGGAAACTTCTGCAAGACTTCAACGGTCTTCATAATCAAATCATCAAAGTCCATTGCATTTGCCTGCTTGAGGCGCTTTTCGTACATCGTATAAACATCGGCTGCAATAGTGTCGAATTGATTTGCAGCCTTGCTTAAGAATTCATAAGGGCTCTGTAGTTCATTCTTCGCATTTGAAATTATGTTTTGAAATTGACGCGGTGGGTAGCGCTTTGCATCTAGGTTGAGTGACTCGCAAACCTTTTGAATCAACTTCTGGGAATCAGCAGAGTCATAAATTGAGAAAGTTGAGCTATACCCCAGGCGTTCGGACTCCTGCCTAAGTAGTCGCACGCAGGCAGAGTGAAAGGTGGAGACCCACATTGATTTCGCGATTGGACCCACTAGCTCGGTGACGCGATCTTTCATCTCGCCGGCGGCCTTATTTGTAAATGTGATTGCAAGGATTTCATATGGTTTTACACTGCGTCGCGCCATCAAAAATGCGATACGACGGGTTAACACTCGAGTTTTTCCAGAACCCGCACCCGCGATAACGAGCAGTGGTCCTCCCGAATATGCGACTGCCTCTTGCTGTTGCGGATTGAGCCCCTGAAGGAGCTCATCACTTGAGAAGTCGTTACCGTGCATGGCGGGGAGTCTAATAGGCTTACCCCCATGGAACCCATTGCAGATTCTGAAATCAAGCGCGTCCTCGTCGTTAACGCCCATCCAGATGATTCTGACTTCGGAGCTTCCGGAACAATCGCGCAATGGGTTGCCCAGGGTATAGAGGTCTCATACCTGCTCTGCACCAACGGTGATCAAGGTGGCGAGAATTCAGGATTTACCAAAGAAGAGATGCCTGCTGTGCGCCAGCGAGAACAGCGTGCTGCATGTGCTGCTCTCGGTGTAAGTGATGTAACATTTTTGAATTACGTTGACGGTCATCTCGAGCCGACTATCGCTCTACGAAAAGATATTGTCCGCCAGATTCGTCGCGTACAGCCAGATCGAATCATCTGCCAATCCCCTGAACGCAATTGGGATCGCATTGGCGCAAGTCACCCAGATCATTTAGCGGCAGGAGAGGCGACTATTCAAGCTGTCTATCCAGATGCGCGAAATCCCTTTGCATTTACAGATCTTTTAGAGCAAGAAAATCTACAACCATGGAAGGTGAAAGAAGTCTGGATGCAGGGACATACTCACCCTGATCACTTTGTAGATATCACAGATACTTTCCACTTTAAGATTGCAGCGCTTAAAGAACATGCATCACAGACTGGTCATATGGAGAACCTAGAAGAGATGATGCGTGAATGGGGCCAGCGCAATGCAGGTATGGGCGAACTACCTGAGGGTCGCATGGCTGAAGCTTTTAAAATCGTTAATACTAATTAAGCGAGCAACTTACTTTGCGCTTGCTTTAACGATTTCAACGATTTGAATTGGGTAACCGTCGCTGGCGTAAAATGCCTGATCGCCTTGCACCTTGTACGCACCCACTTCAGCAATCTTCTTTACCAAATCCAGACCTTTTGTGATCTTTCCCCAGATTGTGTAGTTAGCTCCAAGCGTCGTATTTGCATACACCAAGAAGAATTGAGATCCATTTGTTCCAGGCCCCGAATTAGCCATCGCTACAGTTCCAGCAGGATAGTTATTGGCGCCACCTTTTGGAAGGTTCTCATCGGCGTACCCCTTCCATCCTGTGGGAGATCCGCTACCTGACGCAGTCGGATCACCACATTGCAGAACGTAGAGACCGTCAGTTGTGAGGCGATGACAGAGTGAAGCGTTGAAATAATTTGCGTTAGCGAGAGCGCTCATGTTCGTAACAGTCTGGGGCGCCTTTGGGTTAAGAGTAATTTCGATGATTCCACAATTTGTCGTGAGCGTCAGCTTCTTCTGCGTGGCCTTAGTGGTTTTCAGCGGCTGTGCCACCTTGGCCGGTGTGTGACCTTTTGCAACTGACTTTTTACATCCAGGTACAGAGGTTGGCTTGGCTGGCTCAGTTGCCGAGTGTGCTGCCGGAACGAAGGAAAAACTCATTCCGATGATTGCTGCGATTGCTACTTTCTTGAACATTCTCTCTATTCCCATTCGATCGTGCCAGGCGGCTTGCTTGTTACATCTACAACTACTCGATTTACTTCACGAACTTCATTAGTGATGCGGGTAGAAATTTTCTCTAAAATATCGTATGGGATGCGAGACCAATCGGCCGTCATTGCATCTTCCGATGAAACCGGGCGTAAAACTATTGGATGGCCATATGTGCGTCCATCACCCTGGACTCCTACGCTCCGGACATCAGCGAGTAGCACCACGGGACATTGCCAAATCTGACGATCAAGTCCAGCAGCGCTGAGTTCGGTACGAGCAATCAAATCAGCCTCACGCAAGATATCGAGTCGCTCGCGCGTGACTCCACCGATGATGCGAATGCCCAATCCCGGACCGGGAAAAGGTTGGCGCCAAATAATGCCTTCAGGCAATCCGAGTTCCAGACCCACCTGACGGACTTCGTCCTTAAAGAGAGTGCGAAGTGGTTCTACAAGCTTGAATTGAAGATCATCTGGCAGGCCTCCCACATTGTGGTGTGACTTGATATTTGCAGTTCCGGTTCCGCCGCCTGATTCGACTACATCAGGATACAAAGTTCCCTGAACGAGAAATTCAACCTCTCCCCCTTGTGCAATTTCGCGAGCTGCGCCCTCGAAAGATCTAATAAATTCGCGTCCAATAATTTTGCGCTTCTCTTCCGGATCAGTGACTCCGGCAAGGGCTGATAAAAATTGTTCAATCGCATCTACTACGACCAATTTAACGCCAGTTGATGCTACGAAATCGCGTTGAACTTGTTCGGATTCTCCGCTGCGCAACAAGCCGTGATCAACAAAGACGCATGTGAGTTGGCTACCGACAGCCCGCTGAATAATTGCTGCAGCAACGGCTGAATCAACGCCACCCGATAAGCCACAAATTACCCGCTTATCGCCGATCAGTTGCTTAGCTTTTGCGACTTCATTTTCGGCGATGTTATTTGTCGTCCATGACGGCGTACATCCGGCGATGTTAATTAACCAATTTTGCAAGATTGCTTGGCCATGTTCTGAGTGCAGAACTTCAGGGTGAAATTGAACCCCTGCAATTTTTCCTGATGCATCTTCAAAGGCTGCAATCGGAGTATCTGCAGTTGAAGCTGAAATTGAAAACCCGCATGGAACTTCAGAGACCGCATCACCGTGTGACATCCAAACAGATTGGCTGGCAGGAAGTCCTGCAAAAATCTTTGATCCCGGCTTAACGTCCAGTGGCGTGCGACCGAACTCAGATTTACCGGTTTGAGAAACAACGCCTGCAAGTGCGGCAGCCATAGTTTGAAAGCCATAACAAATACCGAAAGTAGGAATACCAAGTGCGAAGATTGAGGGATCAACCTTCGGTGCACCTTCGGCATAGACCGATGATGGTCCACCCGACAAGATAATTGCCTCAGGGTTCTTAGCAACGATTTCGGCTGCAGTAATTGTTGAAGGAACAATCTCAGAGAAAACTTTTGCTTCGCGGACTCGACGAGCAATCAACTGTGCGTATTGCGCGCCAAAATCAACAACGAGAACTCCGTATGGGGTATTGCTACTTCCCATGGTGCATCACAACATCAACGCGCTGGAATGACTTGAGATCTGAGTAACCGCAAGTTGCCATTGCGCGACGAAGCGCGCCAAAGAGGTTCATATCTCCTTCAGATGAATGTGATGGGCCAACGAGAATCTCTTCGAGAGTTCCAACTGTTCCGACATTGAAGCGACGACCTCGTGGAAGTTCTGGGTGATATGCCTCAGAACCCCAATGCCAACCGAGTCCTGGAGATTCAACCGCCTTTGCGAGAGCGGAGCCCATCATGACGGCATCTGCGCCGCATGCAATCGCTTTTGAAATATCTCCTGAGCGACCGACAGCGCCATCTGCGATGACATGAACATAACGTCCACCTGATTCATCGAGGTATTCACGACGAGCAGCAGCAACATCTGCAACTGCAGTTGCCATCGGAACTTCGATTCCGGTGACGGTACGTGTTGTATGTGCTGCTCCCCCACCAAATCCAACGAGAACTCCGGCAGCACCTGCGCGCATCAAGTGAAGTGCGCCAGTTGTGGTTGCTACTCCGCCGACAATGACGGGAACATCGAGTTCATAGATGAATTTCTTAAGGTTAAGTGCTTCACCTTCGACACCAACATGTTCCGCAGAAACGGTGGTACCGCGAATCACGAAAATATCTACGCCGGCTTTGATAACTGCATCGTGAAGTTCGACGGTGCGTTGTGGCGAAAGTGAGGCTGCAACCGTGACACCCGCATCGCGAATTTGTTGAATTCGCTCTTTAATGAGTTCGGGGCGAATCGGAGCGGCATAGATTTCTTGCATGCGCTTAGTTGCATGTTTTTCTGGCATCGATGCAATCTCACCGAGCGGAATTCGTGGATCGTCATAGCGAGTCCATAGTCCTTCGAGGTTGAGAACTCCGAGACCGCCCAGCTTTCCAATCGCAATTGCAGTCTCAGGAGAGACAACTGAATCCATCGGGGCTGCAAGGAGCGGAAGATCAAATTTGTAGGCGTCGATCTGCCATGCAGTCGAGACATCTTCAGGTGTACGAGTACGACGGCTAGGGACAATGGCTATGTCATCAAATGAGAAGGCTTGGCGAGCGCGCTTGCCTGGTGCGATTTCGATCTCCATTTACGCCTTCTTTCCATAGTTCGGTGCATCAGCAACATCGAATACATCGTGTGGGTGGCTCTCTTTGAGGCCGGCTGCAGTAATTTGAATGAGGCGACCCTCGCGGCGAAGTGTCTCAATATCGGGAGCTCCGGCATAACCCATGCCGCTACGCAGTCCACCAACTAATTGGTGCACAACTTCTGCAACTGTTCCCTTGTAAGAGACCTTGCCTTCAATGCCTTCTGGAACAAGTTTGTCTTCCGA
>WLPB01000046.1 GCA_009698975.1 Actinomycetota bacterium
GTCGAATGGGGCACGGTTTGTCTCGCCCACCATTGCAATTACGTAGATTACAAAAGATGGGAATAAGACGATTACATTCCAAATATTTTCATGCTGTGCGCCGACGATATCTGAGGTCGACATCGAGCTGGCATAGATAAAGACAGCAACAAGTGAGAGTCCCATTGCAACTTCATAAGAAATTACTTGTGCACTAGATCGAAGTCCGCCAAGAAGTGGATAAGTAGAACCGGAAGACCATCCAGCAAGTACGACTCCGTATACGCCGATTGATGTAACTGCCAAGATGTAAAGCACTCCCACGGGGAGATCGGTGAGTTGCATAGCAGTCTTTTGACCAAAGAGCGTGACAGCTCCTGTCATCGGAATTACTGCAAAGGCCATAAAGCACATTGATGCCGCGATGATCGGCGCCATAATAAAGACGATTTTATCCGCCGCTGCCGGGATGATGTCCTCTTTAAGGGCGAGCTTCACGCCATCCGAGAGTGATTGCAAGAGACCTTGTGGACCGACGCGGTTTGGACCAATACGTAATTGCATCTTTGCAAGGACTCGACGTTCAGTCCATACCGCCATCAAAGTCGCAACAACGCAGATTGCAAAGACGATGAGCGCCTTAACAAGGATAAGCCATCCTGGATCTTGACCTAGAAGTTCTGCAGTTGTCATGCCCTCACCACCGTAACTAGTTCGCCATGCACTGCATTAAGTGCAGTGAGCGCTTGTGAGCCAAAAGAGTTACGCGGAATCCAAACAGCATCGTCATGAATATCTTCAACCAACACTGGAAGAGTGATAGATCCATTGTTGTTAGATATCCTCACTTGATCGCCAGTCACAGCGCTTATCGCAGATGCGCGCTTAGGTGAGATCACTACAACAGTCTGACGACGAGTGCCGGCAAGATTGTCTTCACCGCGTTGCATTGTGCCCATATCGAGCAATCGGCGCCATGAAGTTAAGAGGGCTTGATCTCCAGAAACCGCAGGGAGTGCAGCTTGAGAAACAGGCGTGAATGGAGCACGAGCGCCCTCCCACTTACCAAGCTGAGAAATTTCGCGAGCAGTTGCTGAGACTGTTCCGAGCATGATTGATTCACCCATTGCATCAGCTAACGCTGAGAGGATGCGCACATCGCTTCGGTTGAGAGAGTCTGAAACAGCTGTATCGAATACACGCGCACGAGATTCCCAATTGAGGAAACTTCCTGACTTCTCAGTGATTGCCGCAACTGGCAGAACGACATCGGCAACTTCAGTAATTGATGAGTGTGCAATCTCAAGTGAGACTACGAAAGCTTTCTTCAGTGCCGAAAGTGTCTGGGCGCTGTTGTGAAGATCGAGTGCATCAACACCACCAACTACAACAGCATCTAAATCTCCTGATGCAAGAGCGCCAATAATTTCAGATGTTGTACGTCCGGGATTTGTAGGAAGCGAGTCGACGCCCCAGGCCGCTGCAATATCAACGCGTGCTGCAGAGTCTGCAACTGGGCGACCACCTGGAAGAAGAATTGGTAGTGCGCCAGCTTCGAGTGCTCCACGCTCACCTGCCCGTCGAGGGATCCAAGCCAGCTTTGCGCCACTCTTCTCTGCGAGAGCAACCGCTGCGCTAATAAGTCCCGCAGATTCAGAGGCGCGCTCACCTAGAAGGATGATTGATTTTGGAGTTAATGAAAGTGCGGCGAGAGCGCTGGCTTCAGCCCCTGGTGCAACCTTGATGAACTCAGCATTGAATTTATCCATCGCGATTGAGCCTTTAGTGGCAACAGAAGTGACTTTCAGGGCACGCTTCTTTACTTGCTTATTGATTCTCAAGAAAACAATCGGTGACTCTTCCTCTGGTTCGAATGCAACAAGAAGAACGTGATCTGCCTTATCGATATCGGTGTAATGAGCTGAAGAGTTGCCAGCAATTTTTGAAGCAAGGAAATTTCCTTCTTCATCGCTGGTGACTCGTGCGCGGAAATCAATATCGTTTGTCTTTAAAGTAATGCGGGCAAACTTTGAATAACCGTAAGCATCTTCGAGTGTGACACGGCCACCTGTTAGTACGGCAGCTCGCGCACCTTTAAGACCTGCTGCAGCTGCGGCAAGTGCTTCTGGCCATGATGCAGGTACTAGAACTCCTTCTGCATTACGAACTAGCGGCTGAGTAAGACGATCAACTGAGGTCACATACTTAAATGCCCATCGGCCCTTATCGCAGTTCCACTCTTCGTTAACAGATGCATCATCGCCAGCAAGGCGGCGAAGAGTTTTTCCGCGGCGAACATCGGTGCGCATATCGCAACCAGATGCACAGTGCTCACAGGCAGATGGTGTCGAAACTAAATCGAAAGGACGGGCGCGGAAACGATATGAAGCGCCAGTGAGAGCGCCCACTGGACAAATTTGAACAGTATTTCCAGAGAAGTAAGAGTTGAACGGTTCGTTTTCGTAGATACCTACCTGCTGGAGTGCACCGCGGTGATTGAGAGTAATAAATGAATCAGATGCAATCTGGTTTGAAAAACGCGTGCAACGAGCACAAAGTACGCAACGCTCGCGATCGAGTAAGACCTGGGATGAAATATTGATTGGCTTTTCAAATGTGCGCTTGTAGCCAGTCAGGCGAGATTCAGGGTTGCCATTACTCATAGCCTGATTCTGTAGCGGACATTCGCCGCCCTTATCGCAGACTGGGCAATCAAGCGGGTGGTTGCCGAGAAGTAGCTCCATTACGCCTTTTTGAGCCTTATCTGCAATCTCAGATGTGAGCTGAGTTTTTACAATCATATTTGGTTCAACTGGAATGGTGCATGATGCCTGAGGTTTTGGAAAAGCACGACCATTGATTTCAACATCAACAAGACACTGGCGGCATGCGCCTACCGGATCAAGCAATGGGTGATCACAGAAACGAGGAATTTGAATTCCAAGCTTCTCTGCTGCACGAATAATCAATGTTCCTTTAGGAACAGAGACCTCGAAACCATCAATGACAACAGTAATCATTTCAACTTCAGCAATAGCTGTTTCAACAAACTCTTGTGTGGTCATTACTTGGCCTCCGCAAAGAGTGTTGACTTGGCGTGATCAAATGGGCAAGCGCCATTTGTAAGGTGAGCAATGTACTCATCGCGGAAATACTTAATGGACGAAGTAATTGGGCTTGTCGCTCCATCTCCAAGTGCACAGAATGAACGACCCATAATGTTGTCACAGAGATCGAGCAACTTAGTGAGGTCCGCTTCGGTTCCCTTACCGTTCTCGAGATCACGCAAAATCTGCACCAACCACCATGTGCCTTCACGACAAGGTGTGCATTTTCCACATGACTCATGCTTATAGAACTCTGTCCAACGCAATACAGCACGGACAACACATGTGGTCTCATCAAAAATTTGTAGCGCTTTGGTACCGAGCATAGAACCTGCGGCGGCGACTCCTTCGTAATCAAGTGGGACATCAAGATGTTCATCAGTGAAAATTGGAGTTGATGATCCACCTGGTGTCCAGAACTTCAACTTATGTCCGGTACGAACGCCACCGGCGAGTTCAAGAATTTCACGCAAGGTAATTCCGAGCGGGGCCTCAAATTGCCCTGGGTTATTTACATGGCCAGAGAGCGAGTAAAGAGTTGCACCCTTTGACTTCTCTGTTCCCATTGATTGATACCACTCTGCGCCATTTGCAACAATTGCCGGTACTGACGCAATGGACTCAACATTATTGACCACCGTCGGGCGGGCATATAAGCCAGCAATAGCTGGAAAAGGTGGACGCAGACGCGGTTGACCACGGAAACCTTCAAGTGAATCCAGTAGCGCTGTTTCTTCGCCGCAGATATAGGCACCAGCGCCGATATGAAGAACAAGATCAATGTCGTGTCCAGTTCCAAAAACATTCTTTCCAAGATATCCAGCTTTATATGCATCTGCAATTGCCGCATTAAGTCGACGAACCACATGCGTTACTTCACCGCGGATATAAATAAAAGCATGCTTTGCGCGGATTGCATACGCAGCAATGATTACGCCTTCAACAAGAACATGTGGGTTTGCAAGTAAGAGCGGCATATCTTTACAGGTACCAGGCTCTGACTCATCTGCATTAACAACGAGGTAGTGATCTTTGTTATCGCCTTGTGGAATAAATCCCCACTTCATTCCGGTAGGAAATCCTGCTCCCCCACGACCGCGAAGTCCTGAGTCTTTTACAAGTTGAATAAGTGCATCAGGATCCATCGTCAACGCTTTTGCTGCTGCTTGATAGCCACCGTTGCGCTTGTAACCTTCAATAGTAAATGAATCTTTTTGATCCCAAAATGCTGAAAGCACCGGAGTGAGCTTTGACATTACTTGCCCTCCTTTGCCAATGTGAGTCCAAGAAGTGTTGGAGCACCCGCTTGAACACCTTCATGAGCTAGTCCATCATCTAGGCCCGCTAAAACAGCAGATGCTTCCTTGTATGTGACAAGACGATTTGGACCACGAGTTGGTGCAGGTGGATTGCCAGCGCGTGCGCCATCGACGAGAGCCTTAGCTGAGGCGACGGTCTGGTTATCGTAGAACTCCCAGTTAGCCATAACGACAGGTGCGTAATCACAAGCAGCATTGCACTCGATATGTTCGATGGAGACTTTTCCATCGGCTGTTACACCATCATTTTCAATACCTAGATGCTCCTTGAGGGAACTGAAAATCTCATCGCCACCCATGATGGCGCAGAGCGTATTTGTGCAAACACCGATGTGATATTCCCCAGTTGGTGACTGCTTATATTGTGTATAGAAAGTAGATACTGCGGTGACTTCAGCGGCTTCTACTTCAATCATCTTTGAGATGATCTCGATGCCATCATTCGTTACATAACCGAAAACTGATTGAACGTAATGAAGCAACGGCATGATCGCAGAACGCTTTCGAGGATAGCGCGCCACAATAGATTGCATTACATCTAGATTAAGTTCGTTATTAATTGCCATTATCGGTCAACGCCTCCCATAACAGGATCGATAGATGCAACAGCGCCGATGATGTCTGCAACCATTCCGCCCTCGCTCATTGCTGAAGTTGATTGCAGATTATTAAATGATGGTTCGCGGAAGTGAACACGATAGGGACGCGTTCCTCCATCAGAGACAATATGAGCAGCAAGTTCACCGCGAGGAGATTCGACCGCTGCATAAACCTGGCCAGCTGGTACGCGGAAGCCTTCGGTCACAAGCTTAAAGTGGTGAATCAAAGACTCCATAGAAGTGCCCATGATTTCGCGGATGTGATCCAGTGAATTACCAAGGCCATCTGCGCCAAGTGCAAGCTGAGCCGGCCAAGCAATTTTCTTATCGGCAACCATCACTGGCTGCCCCTCTGTTGCAACAAGTTTCACAATTGCTTGTTCGATAATTCGGAGAGACTGTTCTAGTTCAGCCATGCGAATTAAGAAGCGGCCATACACATCGCAGGTATCTGCCGTAATGACATCGAATTCGTAATTTTCATATCCGCAGTAAGGCTGCATCTTCCGAAGATCCCAAGGAAGTCCGGTTGAACGAAGAACTGGACCCGTGATTCCGAGGGTTGTACATCCAGCGAGATCCAAATACCCGATGCCCTCTGTGCGCTTCATCCAGATTGTGTTACCAACCAAGAGTCGTTCATTATCTTTGAAATTCTTGCGGAGATCTTTCACGAGCTGACGAAGGCGAATTGTTATTCCTGGTGGCAAGTCTTGTGCAACTCCACCTGGACGTACATATGCCATGTTCATGCGAAGCCCAGTAATAGCTTCAAAGACATCAAGGACCATTTCGCGCTCACGGAATGCAAAGAACATCGGCCCCATTGCACCGAGTTCGAGAGCGCCTGTACCTAGTGCAACCATGTGAGATGAAATTCGGTTGAGTTCCATCATCAATACGCGGATGATTGATGCGCGCTCTGGGACATCTTCAGTGATTCCAAGCAGCTTCTCTACCGCAAGACAGTATGCAGTCTCATTAAATATCGGTGAGAGGTAATCCATGCGGGTAGCAAAAGTTGTGCCTTGAGTCCAAGAGCGGTATTCCATATTCTTTTCAATACCGGTATGAAGGTATCCAATACCTGGACGCACTTCAGTAACAGTTTCGCCTTCGAGTTCTAGAACGAGACGAAGCACTCCATGGGTTGATGGATGCTGTGGGCCCATATTTACGATGATGCGCTCTTCTTTAGCCTCACCAATTTCAGATACTAAAGAATCCCAATCACCGCCGGTGACTGAATAAACAGTTCCTTCAGTTGTCTCACGCGATGATGCATATGGATCGAAATTTGGTTTTGTCGGGCTCACTTGTAAGACCTCCGGTCCGAAGGAGCAGGAGTTGTTGCACCCTTGTATTCGACGGCAATTCCGCCGAGTGGGTAATCCTTACGTTGTGGATGTCCATCCCAGTCATCTGGCATCAAGATACGAGTGAGACCTGGGTGGCCATCAAAGATGATTCCGAACATGTCGAATGTTTCGCGCTCATGCCAATTGTTTCCGCCATAAACCTCAACGAGTGATGGGATATGGGGATCAACTTCAGAGGTACAAACCTCAAGGCGAATACGTTGATTCTTTGTCATTGAAAGCAACGGGTAGAGGGCAACAAGTTCGCAACCAATACGCTCTGGATAATGAACACCAGAGACTCCCATGCATTGTTCAAAGAGCAATTTGTTGCGCAGCACGAGTGCGACTTCTAGAAGGCGCTCTTTCTTTATATGAAGCGTAAGTTCTCCGCGATCGACAACAACTTTGGTAATTGCATCCGCAAAATCTGGATAGGCGCGTTCGAGATCGTCAGCAACCTGATCGAAGTAGCTGCCATATGGACGCTCAGAAGAGCCAGGATTTACAGCTGTACGAACTAGTCCGCCATAACCTGAAGTATCTCCGGTGCCGGCGGCACCGAACATTCCCTGTGAATTTGTATCCGACATTATTTGCGAACCCCTTCAAAAGGAAGGTTTCCAAGCTGAATTGTTGGCTTTGCGTTAAGTGCAGCTTCTTCAACGGCTTTAATGACTGCCTCGCGATTTACACCAATCTTTGTATCTGAAATTTTCTCGTGGAGTTTGATAATTGCATCCATCAACTGCTCTGGACGTGGTGGACATCCAGGAAGGTAGATATCTACCGGAACAATGTGATCAACACCTTGAACAATTGCGTAGTTGTTAAACATTCCGCCTGATGAGGAACATGCACCCATTGCAATCACCCATTTAGGAGCGGTCATTTGATCATAAATTTGACGCAGAACTGGTGCCATCTTCTGTGAAACTCGGCCGGCAACAATCATGAGATCTGCTTGGCGAGGTGATGCGCTGAAGCGCTCCATTCCAAAGCGAGAGATATCGTGTTGCGGCGCAGAACCGAGTGCCATCATTTCGATCGCACAACATGCAAGACCAAATGTTGCTGGCCAGACTGAACTCTTGCGCATATAACCCGCAAGGCCTTCAACAGTTGAAAGCAGTACTCCGCTTGGTAATTTATCCTCTAGGCCCATGGCTTAATCCCATTCCAATCCGCCACGTCGCCACACGTATGCAAAGGCAACAAAGACTGTTGCAATAAAAATTCCCATTTCGA
>WLPB01000047.1 GCA_009698975.1 Actinomycetota bacterium
TAGGGAATGAAAGTGGATCTTCAGCAATTACTGGCCACCCTAAAGATTGTGCAAATTGATTGACTTCACCCACATCAAATCCAGCACGGTCGTGTCCAATAATGAGAAGCCCGCGAGTTGATTTTGTATAAAAGGTCCCTGAACTCTTTCGATTAAAAGTTTCGGGTGCTTTAACAGCAATCTTGGATAACCAATCGCTATCGTCATCTGGCCCGAGTGGTTCGGCAAACTGAATATTTAAATGCACTGGACCTGTTTTCAATGAATCAAGGGGTAGCGTCATTGGAAATGCGGGGCCTGAGACATCTGCAAAATACCGAACCGCTTTACCGAAAATTCTTGCCTGTTCAGTCGTTTGATTAGCGCCACTCTTGCGTAATTCAGCTGGTCGATCAGCTGTCATGACTAAGAGCGGTTGATTCGAGTGAGAGGCCTCGAGAACAGCCGGATGGTAGTTCGCTACAGCAGTCCCGCTTGTGCAGACAATTGGCACAGGTAACTTGCTCGCCTTTGCGATACCGAGAGCAAAGAAGGCAGCTGTTCGTTCGTCAATGCGTGTGTGTAGCGAAATGAGGCCACGCTCTGAAGCTTGAAAGAAGGCTATAGATAAAGGTGCATTGCGCGATCCGGGAGAGATAACAACATCCTTGATTCCAGATTCAATTATCTGGCGAACAATAGTGCGAGCTAGCGTAGTTGATGTGTTCATGAAAGTAACTCGGCGCATCGCATAGCGCGATTCTGCCACCATTCGTAGCGATCGGCGGACACATCTAACCCGTCAAGCTCAACATTTAACTCACTTATCTCTATCTCGCCATCAACAATCGCTAAAGGCGCCACATCTCTTTCAAGTAAGGCACCAGTTGCGAGGCCACAATCAAAATCTAATGTAGGTAAAGACGCTGCTAATTCGAGTCCGTAACGAATACCAATAGCACTTTCAAGGGCGCTTGAAACTACGACTGGAATCTGATGATGCTCGGCAATAGCTACTGAACGAGAAATTCCGCCGAGTGGCTGAACTTTAAGCATCAAAATATCTGCAGCACCTTCAAGGTCGAGCGAGAAAGGATCTTCTGCCTTTCGAATCACCTCATCTGCAGCAATTTTAAGCGGAATATGAATCTTTGATTTGAGTTCGCGCATCTCTTCTATCGTTGCACACGGTTGTTCTACATATTCAAAAGGGCCGACTTCTTCATACATGGCATAGAGATTTGTCAGTGCCTGATCCACCGTCCATGATCCATTTACATCGATGCGAATATTTATTTTCCGACCAAATGATCGAATGCGGGCAAGCCGAGCAATATCTTCAGCGAGGTTATTTCCCACCTTCACCTTGTAGGTTGTAACTCCAGGATAGCTAGCGACTAAGTTCTCGATAACTTTTTTATCATTTGTTGCAGGAATAGTGCCATTTACTGCGATGCGCTCTCGAAATCGAGGCGGTCTTGGGTTCGATGCAGCTTCTATTGCGCATTGAAGCCAACGTGAAGACTCGTTATCGTCATATTCTACAAATGGTGAAAACTCTGCCCAACCATATTGGCCCTGAAAGAGCGCAACTTCTCGAACCGATATACCCCGGAAATCAGTCTTCATGGGCAGCGCAACAACGCGCATGGTTGAGAGAAGTTCGTTAAAGGACACTTTTATGGACGCTTTGGGAACTTACTAAAATCTGGCTTGCGTTTTTCTTTATAGGCATCGCGACCTTCTTGTCCTTCTTCACTCAAGTAAAAGAGGAGAGTGGCATCGCCAGCAAGCTGTTGAATTCCGGCTAGGCCATCATCTGCTGCATTCATGCTTGCCTTAATGAGTCGCAGCGCCATTGGTGAGTTCTGCAACATCTCACGACACCATGAAACTGTTTCGGCTTCGAGCTCTGCCAAAGGAACAACGGTATTAACAAGTCCCATATCAAGAGCTTCTTGGGCATCGTAGTGTCGAGTCATAAACCAAATCTCACGCGCTTTTTTCTGACCGACATTTCGTGCCAGCAATCCAGAACCATATCCGCCATCGAATGAGCCCACCATCGGTCCGGTCTGCCCAAACTTTGCGTTATCTGCAGCAATAGAGAGATCGCAAACGACATGGAGTACATGTCCTCCACCGATTGCCCAGCCTGCAATCATGGCAACTACCGGTTTCGGTGTTCGTCGAATTTGTACTTGAAGATCTAAGACATTAAGACGGCCCATTCCTTTTTGCGAAAGAGAATCATCGCCTAGATATCCATCATCGCCGCGAACGCTGATATCGCCACCGGAACAGAACGCTTCATTGCCTTGACCAGTAAAGATTATTACTCCAACCTCAGAATTATCTCGCGCTAAATCAAATGCTGTCTTGAGTTCAATAATTGTCTGTGGTCGAAAGGCGTTACGTACCTCTGGACGATTGATCGTGATTTTTGCCATGCCGTCAGCAGCTTCATATTTGATATCGGTAAAGTTTTCGCCGCCAGCTGCTACTTTCCAGGCTGGAATGCTCCGGTCGCCAAAATCACGCTTTATAGGCTTGCTCACGATTCCTCCAATGTCGACTACGGGCGATAGCCTACGCGGGCAATGGAGCAAAGTTCACACCAAAGAGAAGTTCGCCTACTGGACCCCACCTGGTCAGTCAGCGAGCTAATGGCTCGTATCGCCAAGGCGCTCGTCGCGGACGGTCCAGCCCTAACCCTCTCCCCGATTTCTGCGCAGACTGTCGCCAGCCGAATTGCCCTTATCGTTACCACGACTGGATCCACTGGCGTTGCTAAAGAAGTTG
Source organism: Actinomycetota bacterium (assembly GCA_009698975.1). The sequence continues at coordinate 2,782 of WLPB01000047.1, forward strand.
GCCTGACATCTGCCGCTCTGATCGCATCTGCAAAGGCATCAAATAAATTTCTTGGTGCTGAATTCGGTGCAACCTGGTCACTCGCTCTGCCCCTTAATCACATTGCCGGTATAAATGTTCTTATTCGCTCTCTCGAATCAGGAACGCTACCGATAAATGTAATCGGACTCGAAGGTAAATATCCGAAAGTAGATTTCACATCCATTGTTCCTACTCAGTTATATCGAGCGCTCAACGGCGATGAAAATCTTCTTCAACATTTACAGAGCGCAAAGAAAGTTCTAGTTGGCGGCGCTGCATTGACTCACGAACTTCGCAACAACGCTGAGTCTATGGGAATCACAATTGTGGAAAGTTACGGTTCGACCGAGACATCGGGTGGATGTATCTATGACGGAACACCTCTAGACGGCGTCGAGGTAGAACTTGTCGCAGGAAATCGATTAGGAATCAGAGGAAAGGTTTTAGCGCATTCATATCTCAACACCGAAGTTGAATTAGTGAATGAGGACGGCTGGTTTATCTCTTCCGATTTCGCGCACCTTGAAGGCTCAAAGGTAATCGTTGATGGTCGCATTGATGACGTTATTGTTACTGGTGGCGAGAAAGTCTCCTTAGCGAATATCGAAAGAGTAATTTCTCAATCTTTTCCGGAAATTCAATGTGCTATCTTCGCGATTGATGATGCGCATTGGGGCCAGGCAATTCATTGCGCCATAGTGGGCACCAGAGTTGCTGAAGAAGCACTAAACCATCTCCTTGAAGAAGAGTGCGGTTCGCATGCAAAGATCAAGGGCTTTATCTACTGTGAAGAGCTGCCACTTATCGGTATCGGTAAAGTTGATAGAGCAGAGCTAGCGAGACGAGTCCAATGAGTAAATGGAATATATGGATAATCGGGGCACGTCCTCGAACGCTCTCTGCGGCAATCGCTCCAGTTCTGGTTGCAACTGCCTCCGCTGGCGAATCAGCACATTGGCTTCACGCACTTCTTGCCTTGATCGTAAGCCTCGCCCTCCAGATCGGCGTTAACTATGGAAATGATTACTCTGATGGTGTGCGCGGCACGGATGACAATCGAGTTGGGCCGCTACGAATCACAGCGGCAGGTTTAGCAACACCTTCAGCGGTAAAGAGAGCGGCCTTCATCGCACTTGGATGTGCTGCAGTTGCAGGACTTGCTCTTGCACTCATGACTACATGGTGGTTAATAATTATTGGTGCACTATCTATTCTCGCTGCGTGGGGATATACCGGCGGAAAGAAACCTTACGGTTACATGGGTCTTGGCGAACTCTTCGTCTTTATATTCTTTGGATTGATAGCAACAATCGGTGCTTACTACGTTCAGGTTGAAGAGATTTCGCTAGAGGTTGTCCTGGCTTCAATATCTATCGGTCTCTTTGCTTGCGCAATCCTTGCCATCAATAATATTCGCGACCGGGAACTCGATGCACTTTCAGGAAAGCGGACATTGGCTGTGCGTTTAGGAGACCGAGGATCGCGCAAGATCTTTACACTTTTGATTCTTCTTGGTTATCTCTCTTCGGCTCTTATTGGAAATCCCTGGATTGCTCTCACGCTTCTCTCGTTACCGGTAGCAATCAAACTATCTCGCGGGGTGATGGGCAGCGCTCAAGGCCGAGATCTCATCCCTTACCTGGCCGAGACGGGCAAACTCCAGCTCCAATACGCACTCCTTTTATCTATCGCATTAGTATTGAGCCATGGTTAAGATTCAAGGGCTCCTGCTGATCATCTCATCAGCAGTCTCACTCTTTGCATTTATTGAATGCGCAATGCGGGATGAGACTCTCATTAAGAAGTTCCCTAAGTGGGCTTGGCTTCTCATAATTTTCTTCTTTGGATTATTTGGTTCGATTTTCTATTTAGCTGCTGGGCGCAATGGCAAAAACTCTGGCGGTGGTGGGTTTGGCAAAAAACCAAAGCCACGACAGCTCCCTCCAGATGACAACCCAGATTTCTTGCGAGGACTTTAAAGCTTTACTCGTTTAACCCTGAGTAAGTGTGCTTTCCAGTTCCCCATACGTTTACATAGACATAGTTAAACAAGAATGTAGATCCGGCGAAGATGCAGAGCCATGCTGCCCGGCGCCCGCGCCAACCAATGGTTACTCGCGCATGAAGATATGCGGCATAAGCAACCCATGTAATAAATGCCCATGTCTCTTTAGGGTCCCATCCCCAATATCGTCCCCATGCGCTCTCAGCCCAAATTGCTCCAGCGATTACTGAGAAGGTCCATAAGGGAAATACAAATGCGACAAGACGATATGAAAGTTGATCGAGAACCTCAAGTGATGGAACTCGCGCCGCCCAGAAAGGGCGTCCGCCTCTTGATTCGGCGCTCTCTAAGTAGAGATAGGCGCCAGCAATCACATTCGCTAGCAGAAATATTCCACCGGAAATAATTGCTGCAGCAACATGGATAACCAACCATGTGGATTTCAGCGCAGGTACTAGAGGTGAGCTATCGCGATAGAGAAGAGTGATTGCTGTTCCAAGGGCTATCAGCGCCGAGAATGAAACAAAGAGTCCAAGCCAGCGAAGATCGTATTTTCTCAGCGCACCAAGGTAAGCAACTGAGAATGCAAAAGTTCCAGTAATTGAAAACTCATACATGTTGCCCCATGGCGCGTGGCCGGCAGATACTCCACGGAAGATAATTCCGGCAAAGAGAATGACTGTTGCAAGCACCATCATTGCCGTTGCAATGCGTGCTGCCTTTTCTGTACGACTGTAATCCAAAGTCTTGTTGGCTAGGCTTCCTTGCATCATGTCAGCGCTTTGCGGCGTGCGCACAGCCCACGCAGTTTCAAAGGCATGGGCGAAGAATGCAAGAGCATAAATTGCCATCGAGGTATAGACGCAGTAATTAGAGATGTAAGCCCATGTCGTTTGCATTACTTACTCTCCTTTATAGCGCGGATAAAACTTTCAACTTCTTCTTCAAGCCCAGGAGCATTGTTCTTTGCCAGGGCTGCAACTTCAACTTGAATTCCCTTTTGGCGAATCCAAATGCGTCGGCGTCGTCCATAGAGCGAGGAGATCAAGCCGGCGATTGCAGCAACTCCTCCTGCAAGTGCGAACCCTTTGCCAGGATCTTGAACTATCTGAAGATTTACCCACGGAACAATCTTTTCTAGGGTAATCGAACCTCCTGGGTAATCAAATGTCTCGCCCACTGTGAGGGATCCGAGTCCCAGGTTAGTCATCCCCGTTGTATCAATTCGATAGACAGATTGCGGCACTCCAGAATCTAAGCCTAAATCACCGCTCCATACTGAGAAGAGGAGCTTGGGATCTAGCAGTTCTGGATATATCGAAATACCGCCTTCGCCTTTACTGCGCGCATATGTAGGAAGTAAAGATGAAACAAAACCTACTTGAGGTGTCGCATCAGGAACTTTGATTGAGCCGATAGAACGTAAGTTCCCATCTTGTGGCAGGAAAGTTACTGGTCCTTGAAATGCAACCTGACCACTCTGATCACGGACAGTCACGATGGGCGAGTAACCATTGGCCTGTAGATAAACACGAGTGCTTCCAAAAGTCAGTGGTGAATTAACTTTTACAATCTGAGAAAGTTCGACACCTTCAAAGGTGGTGATAACAGATAACGTGTAGTCAATTGGTGCATTTGTTTGTGGATTATATTTAGCAACAAAGTCATCGACTTTGATTGTAAATGGTGAAAGCGTTGAACCTTGATTTAGTTTCCCATAATAAATTGAGTCATAGCTCGTCGGTAAACTGATGAACCTCTCCCCCACATTTACAATTGCCTCGCCACGCATTCCAAATAGTGAACCAAAGCTAACGCCAACTAAAATCAAAATCAGAGATAGGTGAAAGAAAAGATTGCCGGTCTCGCGGAGGTATCCCTTTTCAGCCGATAAATTTCCATCTTCGCGCCTTACTCTGAAACGATTCTTTTTAAGCCACTGAGCTGCCGGTTCAAGTGCATCGCCCTCAAATTGCAATTCATGAAAGAACTCAAGACGATTGAGGTTGCGTGGAGTAGTTGGCGGAAGAGCGCGCATCGCATGAAAGTGTTCAACTGAGCGAGGTAGCACACAACCAATGAGGGAGATGAAGAGCAAGATATAGATTGCGCTAAACCATGGGGAGGCATAGACGTCGAAGAGTGAAAAGCGCTCATACCATCTTGCTAAATCTGGATTCTTTGAGAAAAAATCTCGAACAGCCATGGGATTTGTGGTCCGCTGCGGAACTAATGAACCAGGAATAGCACCAATGCCGAGCATCATCAGTAAAATCAGTGCTGTTCGCATACTTGTAAGTTGTCGCCATGCGAACCTTAGAAGAGCTGTGAAGCCGAGCTCTGGAATCTCTACATTGCTCATTAGAGAACCGGCGCAAACTCTGGAATAGATGAACGAAGCCAGATCATTAGATCAAGCCATAAGCCCGTGACCTGAAGAATTCCAATCACTATTAAAAGTACGCCACCGACTTTTGTGATAGTTGCCCCTTTGCCGAGAAGAAATGTACGCAACCTCTTGCTCTTATCTAGGAAGAGACCTGAGAGAATAAATGGAATTCCAAGCCCCAGGCTGTAACCAATCGAGAGTATTGCACCTCTGGTAGCGCTCGATTCAGTAAATGCCAGTAACTGAACGGTGGCTAAACCTGGTCCAATACATGGTGTCCATGAGAGTCCAAATAAAAATCCTAATATGGGTGCGCCCGCGATACCGCCGGTGGTCGACATCTTCATCTGCA
>WLPB01000048.1 GCA_009698975.1 Actinomycetota bacterium
AAGTTCGATGATCAGATAGGTAACTTCTTTATGGCCGACCTTGATACTCCCAAAGCGATTCTTCGCTTACGTGCAATCGAGAAAGATAAATCAATTGGTGCCGCCGATAAGAGAGCGATTTTTCTCTTTGCAGATCAGGTGTTAGCTCTAGAGCTAGACCGAGCGCCAGAACGGGAAGAGAGCTCACCTGAAATTGAAGCACTTCTGAGAGCTCGCGCCCAAGCACGCGCCGATAGCAATTGGGCAGAGAGTGATCGGTTGCGCGATGAATTAACGAAACTTGGATTTACAGTCAGCGATTCGAAATCTTAAATTCGGCGAAGCGTTGAAATCAGCGCAGTGATTGTCCCCAGAAAGAAGAGCGACGTCCCTAAGTTATTGGCAAGTACCAGGATCTCATCTCCGGTACCAAAAGTTCCGGCTCGGTAAATCACTACAAACCAGATGATCGCAGCAATTGCCTTATAGATTCGCTTATCTGTCTCTCGCCCTACCCACCAGATTGCGGCATAGGTAGAAGTGAGTGCAACCAAAATTCCAATCGGTGGCAAGGTCTGGTAAATAAGTACTGCAGTTACTCCGGCTAATGCCCCCATAGCAATTGCTTTGAGTAATTTCACGAGAGCTCTACTCCGGAAAATAAATCAACTTCGCGACCGGCCTCATCAAATGGAGCAGACTTATCGCCCTTCACTAGCGTGTAGTACTCATTGCCCCAGACTTGCAGGCCGAGATTATTTGATAAGGCAAAGAAAGGTCCATCAACGGCAATCTGGGTGGCGTGAGCTCGCATGGCGGCCATCTTCGCATCTACATAATCGTTTCCATCTATATGCGCGGTAACAAATGAATCATCCTTGGCAAAGGGCAGATCATCGGCGTTATCTACCCCCATAAAATCAGATCCGAGAGCGGCCATGGCATCAATGCCCTCTTGAATTACCGATCGAGGCATCACATTCCAGTAAATTTTCGGAATCTTCCAGGATGAATTATCTGCAGCGGCCATAGCAACACGGTGAGCTTGAATATGGTCTGGGTGGCCATATCCGCCGATTTCATCATAGGTAATCAAAATATGTGGCTGTACTTCATCAATAATCGCTGCAAGCTGCGACGTTGCACGTTCAAAGTCAACATTCCAGAAGTTATCAGTACGCCTATTGGGTTCAGTCTCCATCATGCCACTATCGCGATACTTAAAATCAGGTGCTCCGAGAAATCGAAAATCTGAAATACCAAGGGCGAGCATGGCATCAGCTAATTCAATTTCTCGATGCTCACCGAGTAAATCATCGAGCGTTGCTGCCTTATGGGCATGATCTTCTACGAGTACTTCGCCTTCTTCTCCACGAGTACAGGTAACAAGAGTTACTTTTGCTCCAAGGGCGGCATACATAGCCATCGTCGCACCGTTGTTAATGGTTTCATCATCTGGATGGGCATGGACTAAGAGCGCACGGTAACCTACATAAGAAGTCTTCATTTTTAGTAAACCGGTAGCGATGTATCTATCTGCTTCGCCCAAGCAAGAACTCCACCACTGACATGAGAGGCATCTGCAAATCCAGCGTTCTTCAAAATCGCAAGGCACTCAGCAGATCGAACACCGCTCTTGCAATGCAAGATAATCGGCTTATCTTGTGGAAGGCCGGCAAGGGCGCTTCCATCAATAAAGCCTTGCTTTGGAATCAAATGTGAATCAGGAATTCTTACGATTTCAAATTCACTTGGCTCTCGAACATCAATGAGATAAAAATCCTCGTGAGCATCCATCTTCGCTTTCAGTTCTGCCACAGAAATTGTCGAACCACTGCTCGCTGCTTGAGCTGCATCCGAGAGCGTGCCACAGAAAGCTTCGTAATCAGGAAGAAGGGCCGTCTGGGTTGGATTCTCACCGCATAGTGGGCATCGTGGATCTTTGCGAATTTTCACCTTACGGAAATTCATATCGAGAGCGTCATACACCATTAATGAGCCGATAAGCGGTTCGCCGACTCCAGTGATGACCTTGATTGCCTCAGTTGTTTGGATTGAACCAATAGTTGCGCAGAGAACTCCGAGTACTCCGCCCTCAGCACAACTTGGAACCATGCCAGGAGGTGGCGGCTCAGGATAAAGACAACGATAGCAAGGACCGTATTCAGCCCAGAAAACGCTTGCTTGTCCATCAAAACGATAAATCGAGCCCCACACATATGGTTTTTTAAGAAGTACACAAGCATCATTGACGAGATATCGAGTCGCAAAGTTATCTGTGCCATCAACGATGATGTCGTATTGAGCAAAGATCTCCATAACATTTGAGGTATCAAGCCGCGTTTCATGTGTAATGACATTTACATACGGATTGATCTCAGAAATTTTTGCGCGCGCGCTTTCGGCTTTGCTCTTTCCGATATCTGATTGGCCATGAATAATCTGTCGCTGAAGATTTGATTCATCGACCGTATCAAATTCAACTATTCCGAGTGTTCCTATTCCAGCAGCTGCTAAATACATGAGGGCTGGAGATCCGAGGCCGCCTGCACCAACGCAGAGAACTTTTGCGTTCATCATTCGCTGCTGGCCCGCCATCGCAACGTCAGGGATGATGAGGTGGCGGCTATATCTGCGAACTTCATCAACAGTCAGTGGCGCACCTGGTGTAACAAGTGGAGGGGTCTTCATGTGTTGATTCTGCCGTAATCAGCTCCCCCTCGCCAATTGACCTTTATTCCAAGGGTGTGCGGGGGTAAGATATGGGAGATGAGTACAACTGATGCAAATGGTTCGCAGTCTCGGCATGAGAAGCCCCGACTTCCTCGCGATGAGCGACGTGCGATCTTATTGAGCGCAGCGCTCGAGGTATTCACAGCAGCTGGTTACCACTCCGCTGCGATGGATGAGATTGCAGATCGCGCAAATGTCAGCAAGCCAGTTCTCTATCAGCACTTTCCATCTAAGTTAGATCTCTATCTCGCAGTCTTAGATCTTCATATTGATTCACTTGTTTATGAAATTCAGAAAGCAATTTCATCCACCCCGGATAATGCACAACGAGTACATGCAACCATCGATGCATATTTTAGTTTTATCGAAAATGAAGGTGAGGCTTTCCGCCTCCTCTTCGAAAGCGATATGAACGTTGAACCACAGGTAAGCGAGCGCCTCAATCGCATGACATATGACTGTGCGGCAGCTGTCAGTGGAGTTATTGCAAATGACACCGGTTTGCCCAAAGAGGCGGCGATGCTCCTTGGAATTGGCTTGATCGGCTACACCCAAGTCACAGCTCGTCATTGGCTCGATCGCGATAGCAAGCTCACACGCCAACAAGCGATGGATTTAGTGGAGAACCTCATGTGGCGTGGCATATCTGGATTTCCCCGCACTGAGCTTTAACCAATAGAATTGCTCCATGAGCACCAAGAAGAGCGATAAGTCATCTCAGGTTCGAATTGCAGTCACAGATGTGGCGAGCGAACTCTCCTTTGAGTGTCCAACACCCCCTGCTGAAATCAAGGCAGCTATCTCGGTAGCCCTTGCGGCAAACACCCCCCTTATCTTGTCCGATGTGCGAGGCCACGAGATTCTCGTTCCTGCTTCTAAGATCGGATATATTGAAATTGGCGAACCAATCGAACGTCGCGTCGGTTTCGGCGTGGCGTAAATGAGTAAATCTTTCGCAGATCTTCCGCTACGCCCCGAGACTATTGAGTCCCTCCACCTTCATGGTTTTCTCGCACCCTTTGCTATTCAGGAGATGGTTCTTCCTATCGCACTCGCTGACGGAGATGTGATTGGTCAAGCGAAGACCGGAACCGGTAAGACCCTTGCTTTTGGTATCCCAGTTATTGAGCGAGTGATTGCTCCGCAGGATAAAGAGTGGGAAGCACTCGAAGCTAAAGGTGCGCCACAAGCTCTCATCGTCGTACCTACTCGCGAGCTCTGCATCCAAGTTACCAAGGATTTAGAAGAGATTGCTCATAGTCGTGGAATTCGTACCCTCGCTGTCTATGGTGGGCGCGCATTTGAGCCACAGATTGAGGCACTTGAGGCCGGAATCGAAATTGTTGTAGGTACTCCAGGTCGTCTTCTCGATCTCTATCGCCAAGGCAAGCTCACTTTAAAGAAGGTAACTCGCGTTGTTCTCGATGAGGCCGATGAGATGCTCGACCTTGGATTTTTGCCTGATGTTGAGAAGATCTTCTCTTCCACACCTGCACGCCAACAGACAATGCTCTTCTCAGCAACAATGCCTGGCGACATCATCGCCCTAGCGCGTCGCTTCATGAATCAGCCGATGCATATCCGTACACAAGATTCGCAAGATGAGGGGCGCGTTGTCCCTCGCATCAAGCAATATGTTTTCCGCGCACATGCGATGGATAAGACAGAGATGCTTGCACGCATTCTTCAAGCAGATGGTCGCGGTCCAACAATTGTCTTCTGCCGCACAAAGCGAACCGCACAAAAGACTGCGGATGACCTAATTGAGCGAGGTTATCGAGCTGCTTCAATTCACGGCGACCTCGGGCAGAGTGCGCGTGAAAAGGCGCTCAATGACTTTAAATCAAATAAGCGAGATGTTCTGATTGCAACAGATGTGGCAGCTCGCGGTATTGACGTTGATGGCATCACTCACGTGATCAACTTCCAATGCCCAGAAGATGAGAAGACATATCTTCACCGCATCGGACGTACTGCACGTGCTGGTGCCGATGGAATTGCTGTCACATTTGTTGACTGGGATGAGCTTGCTCGCTGGAAGATGATTGATACAGCTCTAGAGCTCGGCTTACCTGAGCCAATCGAGACGTACTCATCATCTGATCACCTCTACGAAGTCTTAAGTATTCCGCTTGGCTCGACCGGCCGTTTAGTTGCTGCTGCAAAGGTGGAAGCGCCCGTCAAAAGCGATCGCGGCGCGAGAAATTCAGCTCCTAATCGCCCTGATACCGAAAAGAGAGAGCCGGCTAAGGCCGCTCCTCGCGAGAAGAGCGCCCGCGTACGCACTCGTACTAAGCGCGTAGCTGAATAAAGGTAAGCTCTTTACTGAGCTAGCAATTTAATTGCATCTGCCAGCATTTGAACGGCTATAGCTGCAAGAAGTAAACCTGCAATGCGTGCTAATAAAGTAACACCCGACTCTTTAATCAGACCGAGAACCTTTGTTGAGAGCATCAACACCAGGCCGATAATTACATGAACGGCGACTATCGCAGCGACAAGGCCACCGATGCGTGCAGGTGAATCCGCTTGCTGTACGAAAATCATTGTTGCCACGATTGCACCGGGTCCCGCCAATAGCGGAGTGCCGAGCGGAACCATGCCGATATTGCTACTTGCACCGCTCTCCTCACCCTTTGCTCCAGTGAGAAGTTGTAGCGAAACATAGAGCAATAGCAATCCACCGGCTGCTTGCAGCGCTTCGATTGATACATTCATATAACCAAGAATTGCTTGGCCAAACAAGGCAAATGTTGCGATCACAAAGAGAGATACGCCAGCAGCTTGCCACGCTAAGCGACGTCTTTCACGTTCGCTCTTCTCAGAGACGAGCGCGAGGAAGATTGGGGTCGCTCCAGGGGGATCGAAAATTACCAGCAAAGTTACAAATGATTGAACTGCAAATGTAAGTGCACTCACATCTTTCATCGCGTTACCACTCTTCTCTGGGTTGCCATCGCTTCTAATCTCTCCCACTCTTCAGGAGAAGTTGTGTTCTCACCAAGTGCATTGAGCTTACCTATGCCGTGATAGTCGCTCGAACCTGTCATCACTAAATCGAGTGAACGGGATACGCGAATCAATTGATCGCGCTCATCAGCGCTGTGATCGCGGTGAAAAACTTCTACGCCATTCATTCCGGCTTCAACGAGTGAGGCGAAGGTTGATTCATCGATAATTTGACCCCGGCGGGAGGCGAATGGGTGTGCAATTACTGCTACTCCCCCGGCTGCCCGGATGGCCCGGATGGCATCCTCTGGTGTGGGAGATAAATGGGTGACATAAAATGGAGAATCATTGTTGAGGAGTTCAGCAAATGCCTCATCTCTGCTTTTAACGATTTTTCGAAGAACGAGAGCGTCGGCTAAATGTGGGCGCCCTACGGTTGCACCTGGCGGCGTGCATGCCTGCACATCTTCTAAGGTGATTTCATAACCGGCCCCTTGTAAATTCTCAATCATCTTCTTCATGCGGGGAATACGAGTATCTCGCGAGTCTGCAAGGAGTTGTTGCATTGGTGCATCACTGCCATCGAAGAGAAGACCCAACATATGGACGGCAATATTTTCTTGGGTCAGGCATGAAATTTCAGCTCCGAGAACTAACTTCATATCGGAGTGAAGTGCATCGCTGGCTTCTTGCCAACCAGATGTGCTGTCATGATCTGCAAGACCTAAAACAGTAATTCCAGCGGATGCAGCTTTTTTAACAAGCATCAGCGGTGAATCAGTTCCGTCACTGTATGTCGTATGTGTGTGAAGGTCAATCACTCTTGCACCATCGCTTCTACTATCTCTTTTGAGGGACGTGTTCGCAGAACTACAACTGTACAGCCCGCCAAGATGAGGATTATTCCGGGAATGATTGCCCCTGGTGGTTGATTACCAATCTTAAATATCTGAGCGATGATTGCCGCAACCGGAACTTCAAAGAAAACAATGAGAGAGACAATTTCGGGTGGGACGCGCTTAAGAGCAGCATTAAACATGGAGTGACCCAATATCTGTGCACCGACTATCAGGCCAAGAAGAATGAACCACTCGCGAGCTTGGAAATGAATTAGTTCGCTCCCAGAAATGATTGCAATAGGTAGAGCGGTCATCGCGCAGACTCCATAGCAAATAGTTGTATAGGAAGTGATTTCAAGGCTCTTCATCGCCTTAGATCCCCATAACATGTAGAGCGCAGCGAGTGCAGCAGATATAACCGCGGCAACATCTCCTAAAAATTGTTTTGGTTCGAGGGAGAGGTCTACTCCAGAGATAAAGAGAACTCCCGCAAAACTTATTGCCATTCCAAGCCAAGCCTTCGAAGGGATATTGCCCCCAGTAACTTTTACAAAGATACTTGCAAATATAGGTTGTAGCGCAACCAGTGCGGTGCCGGCGGCAACGCTAGTGAGACGCATCGCGGCAAAGAAACCGATGAAGTGCAGCGCAAGGACTACTCCAGCAAGCGCCGCCCACTGTGCCCCTTTACGATCGACTTTATGTTTGAGGGCAAATGGAAGAGTTGCTAGCGAGCCTCCTAAATTTCTCCAGAAAATGAGCGAGAGAATCGGCATAGTGCTTAAGGCAATAAGTGGCCCTGATGAGCCAATTCCAAGGATTCCCACTCCGAGTCGCATCAGATCCGTGCGCTGAGGCAACTGATTACTTGGAGGCATGGCGCAAAGGTAGCGGATACCCTTAGCCCATGAGCGGAAATGGAATGAATCGAGTCTTCCTCGCCCGCCTTGCAGGAACTGCAGTCTTTGACCCTAATGGAGATCCAGTTGGCAAGGTGCGCGATGCTGTC
>WLPB01000049.1 GCA_009698975.1 Actinomycetota bacterium
AGCTTCTGGGGCAACAACAAAGATTTATTTGGCTGCTAATCCATCTCACCTTGAGGCTGTAAACCCAGTGCTAGAGGGCATTGTGCGCGCAAAGCAGGATCGCCTCAATACCAAGGGTGCATATTCAGTGCTACCAATTCTCTTGCACGGTGATGCATCATTTGCTGGTCAAGGTGTGAATATGGAAGTGCTGCAGCTATCTGGCCTTGCTGGATATCGCACCGGTGGAACAATTCACATTGTTATTAACAACCAGGTTGGATTCACAACATCACCGCATGCATCACGAACATCTCGTTATTCAACAGATGTTGCCAAGTTAATTGAAGCTCCGGTCTTCCACGTCAACGGTGATGATCCAGAAGCATGTGTGCGCGTTGCTCACCTTGCATTTGAATACCGTCAGAAGTTCAATAAAGATGTAGTGATAGACATGGTCTGCTACCGTCGTCGCGGACATAACGAAGGCGATGAGCCAAGCTTTACTCAGCCATTGATGTACAAGTTGATTAACGAAAAGCGCACCACTCGTACTCTCTACTCAGAGGCGCTCGTTGGTCGTGGGGACATTACGCCAGAAGAGGCGCAACAAGTTCAGGCTGAATACCAGGCCGAGTTAGAAGCTGTCTTTGCATCTGTTGCAAATCATGAGCCAGAGCATGATCCAAACTTTAAGGCACCAGTTGCTCCTGCAGCTGATGCAATTCAAACTGCTATTACTGAATCTCTTGCACGTGAGATTGCAGCGACACAGATTGCAACTCCGGAAGGATTTAACCTTCATCCAAAGATGGCTCCACAGTTGGCGAAGCGTCCAGAGATGCTCAACGATGGAACGATCGATTGGTCAATGGGAGAGCTCCTCGCATTCGGTTCGATTCTCAAAGATGGCAATCCAATTCGTTTAGCTGGTCAAGATTCACGCCGCGGAACATTTTCAAACCGTCATGCAGTAATCGTTGACTCTGAGAATGCAAATGAGTGGACACCGCTTCGTTCAATGATTAGCGATGAGAATCAATTCTTTGTTGTGGACTCACTCTTGAGTGAATATGCAGCGATGGGCTTTGAGTATGGCTATTCAGTTGTACGCCCTGAGGCACTAGTGATGTGGGAAGGCCAATTTGGTGACTTCTCGAATGGTGCGCAGACTGTCGTTGATGAGTTCATCTCATCTGCACTTCAAAAGTGGGGCGAGCGTTCATCGGTAGTCCTTCTTCTTCCGCATGGATATGAAGGTCAAGGACCAGATCACTCTTCAGCGAGAATCGAGCGTTACTTGCAGCTCTGCGCTGAGAACAATATGACTGTCGCTCAGCCATCATCACCAGCTTCGTACTTTCACTTGTTACGCTGGCATGTTGCTAATCCAACTCGTCGTCCAATGATTGTCTTTACACCGAAGTCGATGCTCCGCCTGAAGGCTGCTGCATCTCAGTTGAGTGATTTTACGAGTGGAACATTCCGCCCAGTTATCGGTGACGAGAAAGTAACAAATGCAACTCGTTTGATCTTCTGTTCTGGAAAGCTTTATCACGACCTCGTTGCAGAGCGTGAAAAGTTAGGCGAGAGCACAACGGCGATCGTTCGCGTTGAACTTCTCTATCCGCTACCAATTGACGCGATGCGCGAGGAAGCTGCTAAGCATCCAAATGCAACGCTGCTCTGGGTACAAGATGAGCCAGCAAATCAAGGTCCATGGCCACATATTGCACTTCGCACATCAGAGGCGCTCGGCGGTCACGCTATTGCAGATCGTGTATTCCGTCGCGTATCACGTCGCTCAACTGCTAGCCCAGCAACTGGTAACCACCACTTGCATGAGGAAGAGTTGAAGGCGTTGCTGCAGGAAGCGTTTACTCGCTAAATACTTCTCTTTACGCCCACTATCGCTGGGATTACGTGAAGTTGCTGGATTTATGTGTGAAAGCCCCAAATATCCAGTGTGCAACTCTTATTGCTGCCTGTGATTGCGAAGTTTTTTCCCCAGATCTGGCGCTCTCCGCTCAAATATGATGAACCATCTTTAGCACATGATTGATAGACCCAGGAAGCCACGTTTTTTCCTGCATATTCCCGTTCACTAGGATCCATCCAATAAATGAATCGTTTAAGCCACGGTTGTCCGCTACGAAGGTGTGAAGTTATCTGAAGGCCACTTAGTTTGCCGCTAGTCGGCCAGTTGCCGCCTATGAGACGAACACCAATCGTAACTTTTTTATTTTTGTGGAGGCAAGTGAAGTTGGATGCTTTTATCTTTGTGCAACCAAAACCCATATCAATAATTTGTCGCCTTACTTCGGTTCCCTCTGGTCCTATCGCAATTGGAAACATTGTTGCATTAGCTGATGGCGCAATAGCGACCGTAATTATCAACGCTGCGAGAGTAGCCCTGATTTTCATATTCAAACTATATTTTCATTCTTCGCAATGAGAAGTGATGTGACTGGTCCTACCTGCTTGGCGTACATGTTTCAACGCGCTCTCGTTTTGCGAACTCGGCAGATAACCTTGGCCCGAGCAGATGAGATAGGTAGCCAACCCCATTGTCGGGAATCAGTACCTTCAGGGTTATCGCTGAGCAGATAGAGCTCATGTTTTTCTCGATCAATCTTTGAGACTCGCTTTACGTAAAAAATCCCTGGTTGGTTCGCCAGTTCAATGGTGAGAACATCATCCACCGAAATTCCGCTTGAGAATATTCCGCCGGAGAAGATTCCGCGCAAGAAACCGGTCTGGCTCTTCAGTGAGAAGCTGCCCCACCTAGCCAGCAGCCAATCCCCCGAGCTAAATGTCGGCAGCATCGAATCGCCCTCAATGAGAACGGTGGAATATCTAGCTGGCATGTGAGCAAGTCTAAGCGGTGGCCTCATGTGATGCGCTTATAGCCAGCACCCAGTAATCTCTGACCTATGAGAAACCTACTTACATCAGTACTTGCACCAAAGACCACCGTTCTTGCACATTGCGATCTTCCTTGTGGCGTCTATGACCCTGCACAGGCTCGCATCGAAGCTCTTTCCGTAAAAGCATGCATGGAGAAGTACGCTGCTAATACAGATGCTGACTTCCGTTCACGCTCTGTTGCAATTAAAGAAGAGCGTTCACATGCAGTCAAAGAGCACCTCTGGGTACTCTGGACAGATTACTTTAAGGCCCCACACTTTGAGGCATACCCACAACTTCACACACTCTTTAACGATGCGACAAAACTTGCTGGAGCAGCGGGAACAAAGGGAACACAGGATGTGGCAGTTGCAGATTCATTGATCGCAAAGATTGATGAGATCGCAGAGATTTTCTGGGCAACAAAGAAGGCGTAACAACTTTTTAAAACTGAGTTAATAAGTCAGTTCTTTAAGAGGGATTCAGCGGCGGTGCGTGCGAGGAAAGTTACTCGCTCCACCGTCGCTCTCTTTATCTCACCTTGTGCAATATGTCGTTCGCCCTCATATATATCGCAGGCAAATGTCAGTTCTTTTCCTTCAATTAAAGTGCATCGAGCGCTGGCGCGAAGTTCATCGCCGACCTGGGCAGAGGCAAGTAATTCAAAAGTAGTTGAGAGCAGATAAGTAGTCTCGCCAATATCAAGATGTTCACTCAGTGCTGCAACTGTTGCGCTCTCCATGCAGTGCAATAGATGCGATGTAGCAATAACAGGTAGCTCTGAAAGTCCCATGGCAAGGGCGGTATCGCCTGGGCGGACAGTCATCACTGAGAAACCAACAGCGCCTATGACATCTTCTGCTGGATTCATCATCGCTTACTTCTCGGGATCCTGGTCGGTAAAGTGCTGAATATGAGTCTCTTCAATTTGAATCTCGCGATGTTCGATATTGCCGAACTCATCAATCTCAATAGATATCTCGGTCATACTAAATTGAGTGATAACTTCGGTTGTTCCTGTCATCTCTGCGCGTAGCTGACGATGGAGCGCTTCGTGTAAATCTTCTGGGGCGCGATCGGTGCATGTACGACGAAGGGTCTTTTGCAATAAGTCATGCATTGCGCGCTCATGGGCAACTTCTGCCTGACAGGCAAGACAAGAGAGTAAATGTGCCTCGATTTGTGAGGCTTGGGCGAGCTCTTGCATCTGCTCTTCAACAATAAAGACCACTGAGGAGAGTACTTCGCCACATTGAATTTCGATGAAACTCATAGCTCGCTCCCTTCATCGGAACTCTTCTTATCAGTAGAGCCCTTCTTGGCAGCAGTCTCGTAACCGAGCTCGCGCGCGTAATCCGTCAGCTTTTCGCGTAATTGTTTGCGTCCGCGATGCAACCTCGACATTACTGTTCCAGCAGGAACTCCAAGAATTTCAGCAATCTCTTTATAAGCAAAGCCTTCAACATCTGCAAAGTAAACAACCATTCGAAATTCTTCTGGAAGTTCTTGTAGCGCGCGCTTAATGTCGCTATCTGGGAGCGCTTCGAGCGCTTCGACCTCTGCAGATTTACCTTGATCACTTGTATGAGATTGCGCCTTTGCAACTTGCCAATCTTCGATCTCATTATTGGAAAGAAGTGGTTGGCGTTGCTTCTTGCGATAGGAATTAATAAAAGTTGTTGTTAAAACTCGATAGAGCCATGCGCGAAGATTGGTGCCTTCTTCGAATTGATGGAAGGAGGTAAAAGCTTTGAGGTATGTGTCTTGAACAAGGTCGCGCGCATCTTCAGGATTTTTTGTATAGCGAAGTGCGGCCGAATAAAGTTGATCGGTAAAGATGAGGGCATCGCGCTCGAACCGAGTGGTGCGATCGGCGGCGCTTTCGAGGACCAAATCTTTCGATGTCATTTGGCTCCATACTAGGGCAACTTCCTCAGATTTTCAGAAGGGAGTTCGAAGAAAGCTAGAAGAGAGTCTCCGGTTCGCCGAGTGCAATCTCTTGAATCAACTCGGGGCCATTATTGGCAACGACGTTCACGCGCGAATCGACGGGTCGGGTGACGAGATTGCGTTCGGGCTCAACGCAGCGCATGAGCTCGCGCAGCATTTCGATATCGCGATTGCTCGGGTCAAGCCAGGTATCCCACCTCGCTCGCTCCATAAAGACCGGCATCCGCGAGTGAATAGTTGCGAGCTCCCCCTGCGCCTCCTGAGTAATGATGGATGCGCTATTGATCTGCTCGCCATTGGGTGAAATCCAAGATGACCAGATTCCAGCAACCGAGAGCTGGGCACCATCGCGGTCAGAGATATAGAAAGGTTGCTTCGGAGCATATCGGCCGAGCGCAGTTGCCCATTCGTAATATCCAGTGACAGGAATGAGGCAACGAGTTCTGCGAAATGCATCTCTAAAAGTTGGCTTCTCGTGTATCGATTCGCTACGAGCATTGATTGCATGTGACTGTGAAGCACGCGCCTCTGCTATCGATTTCTGCCAAGGAGCAATCATCCCCCATGATGCGCTCTCAAGATTTCTTACCCCTTCAGAACCTTTAACTATATATATCTCATTGGTTGGCGCGACATTCCAGTTCAGTGGAAGCATCGGATTAGAACTATTCTCGCGCAGATTAAAGAAGGTGACGATCTCCTCCTTCGTATTTGCCATCGCATATCTTCCGCACATGGAGCAATCCTAGGTAATGGGTAGACTTGGCGCCATGACATCACCGCATCCACACTGGTCCGCGCCATTTCGCGGGCGGGTGCCGGTCGATGCGCATGTGACAATTCCTGGATCTAAATCTGTCACCAATCGCGCACTTATCCTTGCAGCGCAAGCAAAGAGCCCCTCGATTCTTCGCAAACCTTTGGTCTCGCGAGATTCAGAGCTCATGTCCGCCGGACTTGTTGCAATGGGCGTTGGAATTGAAGATAAGGGTGACCACTGGATTGTTACCCCGCCTGCTCGCTTAACGGGACCTGCACACATTGATGTTGGTAATGCAGGAACGGTGATGCGTTTTCTGCCGCCGCTTGCTGCACTTGCTCACGGTGATATTACCTTTGATGGTGATCCACGAAGTTATGAACGTCCAATTGGCCCTGTTATTAAAGCTCTTGAAGAACTGGGTGCAGAAATTGATCATGGCGGGCGCTATAGCTTGCCGATGGTGATTAAGGCTAAGGGAAGTTTGGGCGAGGGAAGTTTGGGCGAGGGAAGTTTGGGCGAGGGAAGTTTGGGCGAGAGTTCCCAGCGCGAAACCAATCTTCTTATTGATGCCAGCGCATCAAGTCAATTCTTATCGGCGCTCTTACTTATTGCACCGAGTATGAGCAATGGACTCACCGTGACTCATCAAGGTGCACCGCTACCTTCGATGCCTCACATTGAAATGACTGTTGCGATGCTCCGCCAATTTGGCGCGACAGTTACCGTTGATAGCAGCGCTGCAACATGGCGCGTTGAATCGGGCGAACTCCACGGAGTAGACCTGACCATCGAACCTGACCTTTCTAACGCTGCACCATTTATTTCACTTGCAATGGTCTGCGGTGGTTCAATCACAGTTAATGATTGGCCGAGAGTGACTACTCAACCGGGTGATCAACTTCGTGAAATTTTTGCAACGATGGGCGCAACAGTTGAATACACCGATAAGGGTGTGAAATTTACTGGCGGCCCTTCAATACATGGAATAGATATTGATCTCCATGATGTTGGTGAGCTCACTCCTTCTATCGCAGCACTCGCGGCCTTGGCAGATTCGCCTTCGCACTTGCGTGGAATCGCACATCTACGCTTGCACGAAACTGATCGTTTAACCGCACTCACCACTGAGCTCAATGCTCTTGGCGGCAATGTCACCGAAGAGTCGAGCGCCCTTCACATCACTCCATCTGCCCTGCATCAAGGAATCTTTCATACATATGAAGATCACCGATTAGCTACCGCTGGAGCAGTCATCGGCCTCGTTGTTGAAGGTATTGAGGTAGAAAACATCGCCACCACTCGTAAGACTCTCACTGATTTTCCTGGGCTCTGGAATAGTCTGCTCAATTAAATGGATATTAAATAATGACTCCACGCGAATATGACGAATCAGATGCTCGCATTCGCCCATCCCGCACAACCCGCCGTCGCAGTAAAGATAGGCCATCTCATGATGGATCAGAGACAGCTCTCGTAGTTTCAGTCGATCGCGGCCGCTCTGGTTGCATCATCCATGAAGGTCAAGAGAACCAACAGCTTGTAGTCGCAATGAAGGCCCGTGAACTTGGTCCAAAATCTGTCGTTGTCGGTGATTCAGTTGAGATTGTCGGAGATGTTTCCGGTAGCGAAGGATCTCTTGCCCGTATCGTAAAAGTTAATGAGCGAAAGAATTCCCTGAGCAGAACCGTTGATGATGCTGCAAAACTTGAACGCACAATCGTGGCAAATATTGATCAACTCATTATTGTTGTGGCCTCAGCTAATCCTGAACCGCGACGTGGACTTATTGATCGTTTTCTCGTCAGCGCCTTCATCGAGAAAATCCATCCCATTATCGTTGTCACCAAGATAGATGTTGCGCCGATTCCTGAATTTATGGTCAATTACCAATC
>WLPB01000005.1 GCA_009698975.1 Actinomycetota bacterium
ATTACAAAGATCGGTCCACGTAAGGGCGATAACGCTCCTATGGCAGTGATCGAGCTCGTGACAGAGAAGTAATTCGTTACTTTTCTCTTCGAGTAAGTTTTAATAAGTAAATGGCCGAACCCACTCTCTTTCCCGAGAGTGGGTTTCGTCGTTTGCGCTTGGATATTGCATACGATGGAACCAACTTTTCTGGCTGGGCAACACAGCCGGGAATGCGCACGATGCAAGATATGGTCGAAGAAGCGATATCGCGGATTGTCCGTTATGACGTAGATTCAATAGTTGCCGGACGTACCGATGCTGGAGTACATGCAACTGGCCAAGTGATTCACGTCGATATTCCAGATACACCACTCGCGGATGAGATGACGCTGATTGACTTGCGATACAAACTCAATCGAATCCTTGATGAAGATATTCGCATTATCGAGATTTCAGATACCCCGCCCGGCTTTCACGCCCGATTCTCAGCGCTGCGCCGCAAGTACAGCTACAAGATTCTTGACGAAAATCAGGTAATTACCCCTGCTCAACGTTTTGATGTGGCCCCTTGGTATCGCCATCTCGATGAGCAAGTCATGAACGAAGCTTCGGCGCTTCTGCTAGGTACACATGACTTTGCTGCATTCTGTAAATTTAAAGTCGGTGGCACCACCACTCGCAGCCTTGAAAAATACGAGTGGGTGCGTACTAAAGATGGCCTTCTGGTCGCTGATGTAGTTGCCGATGCTTTCTGTTATTCGATGGTCCGCAATCTTGTTGGCGCAATTGTCTGCGTTGCAGATGGGCGTAAGCCGGTTGAATGGATTACGGAGTTACTTGAAAATAAAGAGCGAGTCTCTGATTCTTTAGTATTTCCTGCTCGAGGATTGACGCTCTATCAAGTTGATTACCCCTCTGATGACCTCTTGCTCGAGCGCGCCCAGATCACCGTTGCAAAACGTGGTGAGTAGTAATGGGCCATATAGATGTAAGCGGTGTTGAGTATTCGCTATCTGATGGCCGCGTACTCCTGAATGATGTTTCATTCCGGGTAGGCGATGGCGCAAAAGTTGCCTTAATTGGCCCGAACGGATCCGGCAAGACAACGTTGATTCGAATGATCTGCGGAGATATTTCTCCTGATGAAGGTTCTGTTGCCATCACAGGTGGCCTCGGCGTGATGCGTCAGTTTGTAGGATCAGTTCGCGATGAGACAACTGTGCGCCAAATCTTGTTATCTGTTGCGCCAAAGAACATTAGAGATGCTGCTGAGAGGGTCCGTACCTCTGAAGCGGCTATGCACCAAGAAGATACTGAAAAATCACAGATGGCATATGCCCAAGCCATTATCGACTGGGGCGATGTCGGCGGATATGAATATGAAGTTATTTGGGATGTCTGTTGCACCGAAATGTTGGGCAAAACTTTCGATGAAGTCTCCGAACGCCTAGTCAGCACACTATCTGGCGGCGAGCAGAAGAAATTAGTAGTTCGTGCACTCCTCGAAGGGCCAGAAGAAGTTCTCTTGCTCGATGAGCCAGATAACTATCTCGATGTTCCATCAAAGCGCTGGCTTGAGAAAGTTATCAATGAAACGAAGAAGACCGTCTTCTTTGTCAGCCACGATCGCGAGCTCTTGGAGAAGACCGCAACGCGCATAGTCGCCCTGGAACAGGGCATTAGCGGTAATACCGCTTGGATTCACGGTGGAAAGTTTTCGACTTGGCACGAGGCCCGCAAAGCACGCAACGCACGCTTTGCTGAGATTTTGCTCCGCTGGGAACAAGAGCACGATCGCTTGATTCAGTTAGTCAAGACTCTGCAGGTGCAAGCAGCTATCTCACCAGATATGGCAAATAAATATCATGCGATGCAGACCCGGTTACGTAAATTTGAAGAAGCTGGTGCACCGGTTGCGCCACCTATCGAACAAGATGTTCGCGTTGGTCTTAAAGGCGGTCGTACCGGTTTGCGTGCTCTGACATTTGAAGATGTGGCAATTGAAAATGGTTCGGGGGAGTACCTCACTAAGCCATTTAGCTTTGAAGTCTTTTTTCAAGATCGCATTGCAGTCTTAGGAAAAAATGGAACCGGTAAGTCTCACTTCTTCCGATTAATCTCTGGGGAAGCGATGAAACATACCGGCACATTTAAATTAGGGGCTCGTGTTGATGTCGGCTACTTTGCCCAGACCCATGCTCACCCAGAGTTCGATGGCAAGACGTTGCTAGAAATACTGTGGGAGATGCACTCACTGCAGTTAGGCCCTGCTAAATCTGTTTTGCGAAAGTATGAGATCGACCAACAGGCAGAACAGAAGTTCTCATCACTCTCCGGCGGACAGCAAGCACGTTTTCAAATTCTCTTACTTGAACTCTCAGGTGCAACTCTGCTCTTGCTCGATGAGCCAACAGATAACCTCGATCTGGCGAGCGCCGAGAGCCTGGAACGAGCCCTCGATGCCTATGAGGGCACCGTTCTCACCGTCACACACGACCGTTGGTTTACCCGTGGATTCAGCCGATTCCTCGTCTTTGGCGATGATGGCCAGGTCTATGAGAGCCCAGAACCGGTCTTTTAGCCGATTTTGACCCTACCCATTCGGGCGGGTAAAGTTCATCCCCTGCACCAGTAGGTGCTTACAGCAGGTTCACACGAGAAGAAGTAGGTAGAAAAGCATGCGTACATATAGCCCCAAGGCAGGCGACGCCGTCCGTAAGTGGCACGTCATCGATGCACAAGATGTTGTGCTCGGACGTCTTGCAACCCATGCTGCAACACTTCTTCGCGGAAAGCATAAGGCGACATTTGCGCCACACATGGATATGGGTGACTTCGTCATCGTAATCAATGCTGAGAAAATTGCTCTCTCAGGAAATAAGACAACAACAAAGTTTGCACACCACCACTCAGGTTTCCCAGGCGGTCTTACATCGACTGTTTACGGTGAGCTCCTCGAGAAGCATCCAACACGCGCTGTTGAAAAGGCGATCAAGGGAATGCTTCCAAAGAACCGTCTCGGTCGCGAGATTGCTGGCAAGCTCAAGGTCTACGCAGGTCCAGAGCATCCACATGCTGCACAAGCTCCAACTCCATTTGTATTCAACCAAGTTTCTCAGATCATCAAGTAAAGGAAAATAAAATATGTCAGATGTAACTCTAGAACTTGATGAGAACGAGACACCAACTTCTTACTCTTCTTCAACACCAGCAGCAGCAACAAACCGTAAGGCAATCACAGCACCAGGTGCTGGTACAGGTCGCCGTAAGGAAGCAGTTGCACGCGTTCGCCTCGTTCCAGGAACAGGTCGCTGGGTAGTAAACGGTAAGACTCTCGAGAATTACTTCCCTAACAAGGTGCACCAGCAACTCGTATCAGAGCCATTTCGTACAGTGGGCGCTGAAAATACATACGATGTTTTTGCTCGCATCAACGGTGGTGGAGTTTCAGGTCAAGCAGGCGCACTACGCCTCGGCGTAGCTCGTTCACTCAATGAGATCGATCGCGAAGCTAACCGTCCAGCACTGAAGAAGGCTGGATTCCTCTCACGTGATGCACGTGTTATCGAGCGCAAGAAGTACGGACTGAAGAAGGCGCGTAAGCGTTCACAGTACTCAAAGCGCTAATTTTCTCTATCTGCAAATCCCGTTTGTTCCATTAAGAAGAGGAGTTATTTATGACTCTCTTCGGAACAGATGGGATTCGTGGTTTAGCAAACGGTTCTGTACTCACCGCAGAGATCGCACTTTCAGCAGCAGTTGCTGCTGCACACATCCTTGTAGAGAGTTCTTCGAACGCCGGTCGCAGACCGACTGCAATAGTTGGGCAAGATAGTCGCGCATCAGGAGAATTCCTTGAAGCAGCAGTTGTTGCAGGCCTCGCCTCAGCAGGAGTTGATGTCTATCGCGTCGGCGTATTGCCGACTCCAGCAATCGCCCATCTTGTAGGTGCACGCGGCGCAGATCTCGGTGTAATGATTTCAGCATCGCATAATCCGATGCCCGATAACGGAATCAAGTTATTTGCTCGCGGTGGCGGCAAGCTAGATGATGCAATCGAAGCAGCGATTGAGAAGCGAATGGGTGAGCCATGGGAGCGACCAACAGGTCATAGCGTCGGCAGAGTATTTGGTGATGCAAATGCTTCTGCTGAGTACATCGCGCACCTATTAGCCTCGGTTTCTACCCCGCTTACAGGTCTAAAGATTGTCGTTGATTGCGCAAATGGTGCATCTTCATATGTTGCACCAACAATTTATAAAGAAGCAGGCGCCCAGGTAATTGCGATTCATCACGCACCTGATGGCTGGAATATCAATGAGAATTGCGGATCAACCCACCTTGCAGATTTGCAGGCTGCAGTTGTTCGCGAAGGTGCTGATTTTGGTATTGCACACGATGGGGATTCCGACCGCTGCTTAGCAGTTGACGCATCTGGCGCAGTTATCGACGGTGATCAGATTATGACGATTCTTGCCAATGGATTTAAGGCGCGAGGAAAGTTAAAGGGCGAGACAATTGTTGCAACAGTAATGAGCAATCTTGGCTTCTTCCACGCAATGAAGAACTCTGGAATTAACGTGGTTACCGCAGCGGTAGGCGATCGTTACGTCCTTGAAAAAATGCTCGAAGCAGATTACTCATTGGGCGGAGAGCAGTCAGGTCACCTCATAATTCGTGAGCATGCCAACACTGGAGACGGAATTCTTACTGCACTAGCACTTGCGCAAGAAGTTGTAAGTTCTAAAAAGTCATTAGCTGAACTCGCATCTGCAATGCAACGCTTTCCACAAGTTCTCATCAATGTTTCAGGAGTTGCAAAAGATAAGCTCGCACAGTCAACGGTGGTCACAGCTGCCGTCGCTGCTGCCGAAGAGCAGTTGGGTGATGCGGGGCGAGTTCTACTGCGCGCCTCAGGCACTGAATCTCTCATCCGCGTAATGGTCGAGGCCGCAAGTGATAGCCTTGCCCAAGAAATCGCGCAATCACTTGCTGCGGTAGTTAAGGCAGAACTGGGGAACTAATTCGTGTGCGGAATCGTGGGTTACACCGGACCGCAATCTGCCATTACCCCTATTGTCGAGGGCCTTCGCCGACTTGAATACCGCGGTTATGACTCAGCGGGTATCGCACTCGGTACAAACAATTCACTCTTCGTTGAAAAGCGTGCCGGAAAGCTCGCAAATTTAGAAGGAGCACTTCCTGCCAATCTTCCGACTGTTCACTCAGGTATTGGACACACGCGTTGGGCAACACATGGCGGTCCCACCGATCGCAATGCACATCCACATGTAGATAACGAGGGAAAGCTCGCAGTTATCCATAATGGAATTATCGAGAATTATTCAGAGCTCAAAGCTGAACTCCAGGCTCGTGGCCATACCTTCGAATCTGAGACTGATACGGAATCCGTTGCGCACTTACTGTCAGATCTTCGCAAAGAGCACAATGGCGATTTGACCGCTGCAATGCGTGCGGCGGTAAAGCGACTTCGCGGTTCATTTACATTACTTGCCATTCATGCGGATGCCCCACAAACAATTGTTGGCGTACGCCGAAATTCTCCGCTCGTTGCGGGAATCGGCGAGGGCGAGAATTTTCTAGCCTCAGATGTTGCAGCCTTTATTGATTACACCAAGCGTGCGGTCGAACTTGGCCAAGATGAAGTGGTCACGATTAGCCCTGAAGGAATATCGATTTGCGACCTTGATGGCGCATCACTTCCGCTGAAAGAGTATGAAATCACCTGGGATGCAGCAGCGGCGCAAAAGGGTGGCTTCGACCACTTCATGCTCAAAGAAATCTTTGATCAGCCTAAAGCAATTGCAGATACCTTGATTGGTCGCCTCAGCGATAACGGCCAAGTTCAACTAGATGAACTTCATATGAGCGATGACGAGATTAAAGCTATAAAGCGCATCTCAGTGATTGCTTGCGGTACTGCTTATCACGCAGGAATGGTTGCTAAATATGCAATCGAAAAGTGGGCAAAGATTCCGGTCGATGTTGAAATCGCATCTGAATACCGTTACCGCGACCCTATTGTTGATAAAGATTCTTTAGTCATTGCGATCTCGCAATCTGGCGAGACAATGGATCTCTTGATGGCCGTTCGACATGCAAAAGCATCTGGAGCCCGAGTCCTTGCCGTCTGCAATACAAACTCTTCCACAATTCCTCGCGAGTCTGACGCAGTTCTCTATACACATGCCGGTCCCGAGATTGCTGTTGCTTCAACAAAGGCATTCCTTACCCAAATTGTTGCTGTCTATCTCATCGGTCTGAAACTTGCACAGATCCGCTCTGAACTCAGTGATCAGGCAATCCGCGGTCTCTACGATGAGATGCTTGCACTTCCCGGAAAAGTTGAACAAATCCTTGAGACGATTGAGCCTCTACGTGAGTTGACTCGAAAGTTCGCAACAAATGACACTGTGCTCTTCTTAGGTCGCGGTGTTGAGTATCCAATCGCCCTTGAAGGCGCACTTAAGTTAAAAGAACTTGCTTATATTCATGCTGAAGGATTTGCGGGCGGCGAGCTCAAGCATGGCCCGATTGCTCTGATTGAAGAAGGAACGGCCGTGATTGCAATTCTTCCAACTGCGGATGAGCATGCACTCGATGAGAAGATGCTCAGCAATATTCAAGAGGTCAAAGCTCGTGGCGCGCGTGTAGTTGTGATTGCCCCAGAAGGCGCAGAGGTCATCGGCGCTGAGCACATTATTCGTATTCCTGTTGCTTCTCCACTCTTTCAGCCAGTTCTTGCCACCGTTCCGTTACAGGTATTTGCCTATGAGATTGCAGTTGCTCGCGGAACTGATGTAGATCAGCCTAGAAACCTCGCTAAATCTGTTACAGTTGAATAAATAGTGGAATAAAAATGATTGCAACACGTCACCGTCAGATGCGCCGCGCACTTAAATGGAGCGTTTTTCTCTTTACCGGCTTTCTCGCCATCACCTACCAAGCAGTTAAATATGGACCAGTTACAGAGATAGATAGATTCTTCAATGATCTCGATCATCCAAAGTTCTCAGGTCTCTCAAACTTTATTATTCGACGCTTAGATGACCTTGGTCTGCGAAGTGTCTCTGGAATTGCGCTTCTGATTGTCGCAATTTACATTTCTCAAAAGTTTAAAACATGGCGCCCCATTAATTTAGGAATACTCTCTTTTCTATCACTCAACCTCGTTGTTGGTGCCTTTAAGGTCGGCCTTGGTCGCACCAAGCCACGAGATGGACTTGATCTCTTTGATGCTGGGGGTATGTCATATCCGAGTGGCCATGCTTCGAATGCGATTTTTATCTGGGGGGTGATTGCCTACTTAATTTATCGCTATGCAAATGTCAATCGCTACCGCGGTCGTTTGGCATCGGCAGGTGTGGGCTTACTTGCCACCACCGTGTGCGTCGTTTCTTTAGTGCGGAATACGCATTGGTTCTCAGATTTATTTGGTGGACTCTTATTGGGTGGCGCACTTCTAGTCCTCATCATTGCAATTGATCGCTATTTTCTATCAGATAGCCAGCTCCACTAATTCCCACATCCACCGCCTGGCGCTAGACTTCCTAACGTGATTGAAGGAATTGGTGTTGATGTCGTTGATATTCAACGCTTCATTGCATCTCTAGCGCGCACCCCTAATCTGGCAACGAAGTTGTTTACAGAAAATGAACTCCTACTCACCCCCACATCTCTAGCGGCCCGTTTTGCCGCGAAAGAAGCGTTGTATAAAGCGCTCAGCCCCACACACGGCTTGGCATGGCATGATGCAGAAGTGATTAGCCGCCCTAATGGAAAACCAGATTTTCTCTTCCGTGGAGGAATTGCGGATTTAGTAGATGGCGCAAAGGTCCACCTCTCTCTTTCACATGATGGCGCAATCGCTACCGCGATGGTTGTGGTCGAACGATGAGAGCAGAAGCAATTATTGACTTGGCAGCCATCAAAGCCAATGTAAAGTTGTTAAGAGATAAATCTGGCGTTGATGTTCTCGCTGTAGTGAAAGCCGATGCTTATGGTCACGGACTTGTAGATATCGCCAAGGCCGCGGTCGATGCTGGAGCATCCATGCTCGGCGTGGCACTTTTAGAGGAAGCTATTACGCTTCGAGAAGCTGGGATAACAACGCCGATCCTTGCTTGGCTCTTACAACCAGGTTCAGATTTTAAGAGCGCTATCGATCACGATATTGATATCGCCGCCGCATCAATCGCTGCGTTGAAAGAGATTCAAAGTGCATCACAAAATAAAAAGGCAAGAGTCCATCTTGAGGTAGATACTGGAATGTCTCGTGGGGGATTTCTTAGCGAGTGGGGTCAGCTAGATGCACATCACGTTGCTGGAATTGAGATTGTTGGGCTCTTCTCGCACTTTGCTAGCGCCGATGAACCAGGCGCCAATCAGAATCAGCAACAGCTCCAACGTTATCGCGAGATGCTAGCCACTCTTGAAAGTTTTGGTTTTACAAAAATAATTCGTCACTTATCAAATTCTGCCGCAGCCCTGACGATGCCTGAGGCGGCTTTCGATATGGTTCGAGTTGGAATCGCAATGTATGGACTCTCGCCAGATGTAACAACGCTTGGTTCTTCGAAATTACTTGGGCTACGTCCGGCAATGCAATTGCGTGCAGCTCTCTATCTTGTTAAAGATGTTCCTGCGGGAACATCTGTTGGATATGGTGCAACCGAACTGACTTCGCGCGATACAAAACTTGGCGTCGTTGTGTGTGGCTATGCAGATGGAATTCCTCGCATCGCCCACGAGGCAGGAGTCTGGATAAATGGCGTACGCGCACCGATTATCGGTCGGGTATCAATGGATCAGTTCGTAGTTGACCTCGGCCCAGATTCAAAGGCAAAGTCGGGGGATTGGGTTGTGATTTTCGGCAGTGGCTCACACGGTGAGTACACAGCCGATGACTGGGGAGCAGCGAGCTCCAGTATTAATTATGAGATAACGACACGAATTGGCCCGCGAGTGCCTAGAATCTACGGTGCCCATGTCTACTAAACCGCTCCTTCGTGCCACTGGCGTCAATGTCGCCTTTGGTGGACTTCGCGCCCTCTCGAATGTTGATATCACTGTCAATCAAGGCGAGGTTGTAGGCCTCATTGGACCTAACGGCGCTGGCAAGACAACTCTCTTTAATGCAATCTGTGGAATCGTAAAGCCAGACTCAGGAACGCTCTCATTTGAAGAGAGAGAAAGTTGGCCAGCCACCGATCGACTGGCATCAATTGGAATATCGCGAACTCTGCAAGGAGTGGGGCTATTCCCTGAATTAACTGTCCTTGAAAATGTAATGATTGGTGCAAATAGATTTGCTCGCACCGGATTGTTCTCTGCCTCATTTGGAGCAAATGGTCGTGATGAAAAAGAGTTAATGGTTCGTGCGCACATTGCTCTTGAACGTGTCTACGCCTCTCCGCTGGCAAATCGTCGCGCTGGAACGTTGGCCTATCCTGATGCTAAGCGAGTTGCAATTGCGCGCGCATTGGTAAGTCAGCCAAAACTCTTACTACTCGATGAACCAGCTGGTGGACTTGGCGCTCACGATATTGAGTGGCTCAATCGTTTTATTAGAGAACTCTCTGGCGAGATGTCCGTGCTCATTGTTGAGCACCATATGGATGTGGTGATGTCAGTCTGCAATCGAATCTATGTTCTTAATTTTGGTGAAGTAATTTCATATGGAACCCCTTCATATGTGCGCGCCGATCCTGCTGTGATTTCAGCGTATTTGGGAGCTGATGCCACATGAGTCTTGAAGTTCGCAATCTCACCGTCTCGCACGGAGCAATCACAGCAATCTCAGATGTTTCATTTACTGTGCGAGAAGGTGAACTCGTGGCGATTATCGGCTCAAATGGAGCAGGTAAATCAACGCTACTGCGCACCCTTTCTGGACTTAAAGACGCTTCAACTGGTGTAGCGACATGGAAAGGCCATAACTTATTGAAAGGAAAGGCCGAGAGCCATGTTCGCCACGGCGTCGCTCATGTCTCTGAAGGAAAGTCTGTAATTCCAGAGTTAACAGTTGAAGAGAATTTAGATCTTGGTGCAATTTGGCGCCGCAACAAAGGTGAAGCAGCGGCGACGAAATCTGAAATTTTTGCGCTCTTTCCTCGTCTTGAGGAACGTATCAATCAAAGCGCAGACACACTTTCAGGTGGTGAGCGTCAGATGCTCGCAATCGGTCGCGCCATGATGTCCAAGCCACAGTTACTGCTTCTCGACGAGCCATCACTTGGTCTCGCTCCGCTTCTCGTCAAACAAATCTTCGAAGCTATATCAGATATTTCTCGCAAGTATGGTCTCTCTGTTGTGCTCGTCGAACAAAACGCAATGGGCGCACTCAAGATTGCTGACTCTGGAATTGTTCTCAACCTTGGCAAAGTAATTATCTCTGGCACCTCTCAAAGCTTAATCAATGATCCAGCAGTACAAGCTGCTTACCTAGGGTATTAAGGAGAGATACCAATGTTTCAATTGATAAATACTCTCCTCATCGGCCTTACCTCTGGTGCAATCTATGCGCTTATGGCGCTCTCGATTGTTTTAGTCTGGCGTTCAACTCGAGTGATTAATTTTGCGCAGGCAGGTCAAGCTCTTGCATCGAGCTACTTTGGCTTCGAGGCGCTCAAGTACGTTGACTCTTTCTGGGTAGCGCTTCTGATAGCGATGGTTGGTGGTGCACTTCTTGCAGCATTTATTGAAGTTGCATTTATGCGAGTGATGCTTAAGCACACCACATCAGGTCCGATTGCAAATGTTGCACCGATTATCGCCACCCTCGGACTTCTACAAATTATTCACTCCGCCATTCCAATGAAGTGGGGAGGTGCTGATGTTTTAATTGCTCCACCACTCTCAAATGTGGGGTTCTCTATCGGTAAAGAGACGCTCGCTTTCTCCCCAATGAAATTAGCAATCGTTATTTTCGTGACGCTCTTGCTTCTGTTCTTTATGCTGATTTTTCAAAAGACTAATATTGGACTCTCTCTTCGCGCATCCGCATTCTCGCCTGAACTTGCTCGCTTAGCGGGAGTTCGAGTAGATCGCATCCGTACTTTGGGATGGGCATTTTCGGGTGCAACTGGCTCGGTTGCAGGTCTCTTGCTTGTCGTCAACGGAACTGGATCACTTTCTCCCGCCTCCCTTGAATTTTCGCTACTACTCATCTCTGGTTTTATCGCAGCGGTAATTGGTGGCCTAGAAAGCCTCCTTGGTTCAGTAATTGGTGGATTAATTTTGGGCCTCGTAACGGCATTTGTGCTGATGTATGTGAGTGATTCACTCTTCTTTATTGCGCCATTTGTTGTCTTACTTATCGTTCTTATTGCTCGCCCTCAGGGAATTTTGGGAAAGAAGGGTGGCCGCCGTGCATAAGCTCTCCAACCTAGTTCGAGTAATTATCTTCATCGCTTTAGGTTTAGTAATATTTGTTTTAAGTAACATTGTGGATGAATATCGCGTCACGCAAGGCACAACTATTGCCGCCTATGTCGTAGGTATTGCTTCAATTATTTTACTCACTGGATATTCAGGACAAGTCTCGCTGGGCCACGGTGCTCTGATGGGTGTCGGTGGATATGCGGCAGCACTTGTCGGAGATCAAGCTGGCGGCAAAATGTTAGGTGAGAAGGTAACTGGAGTAAATCTTCCAATTCCTCTTACCTTTGTCGTTGCGATTCTTGCCGCCGCTGGTATTGGCGCACTCTTAGGTGTTGCAGCAGCTCGACTCTCTGGTCCATACCTAGCGGGTACTACTCTCGCACTAGCCGTAGGTCTGCCATCAGTGGCAAATCAATTTAAATCTCTCGGTGGCGAGCAAGGCCTCTTCTATATTGTTGGTGACCCTCCCACCGCACTTGGCGAAGGGGTGACTCAGAGCAAGTGGTATTTCTGGATTGCCGCCCTCACCACCTTGATTGCTATTTTTTGGTTACAAAATGTCATGAGATCTCGTTATGGACGAGTCTGGAAGGCGGTCCGCGGTAGCGATGTAGCGGCAGAGTTGGCAGGAATCAACGTTGCCCGCGCAAAAATACTCGCATTTACCTTGAGCGCCGGCCTGGCCGGCCTGGCGGGAGCCCTTTGGGCGATGACAATTGGCACCGTATCACCCTCTGCCTTCTCCCTTGCCCTCTCATTTTCCTTGCTGACAGGCGCGGTTTTAGCTGGCGTAACTACCCTCGGAGGCGTCATGATTGGGGCGGTGATACTGGTGGCCATCCCAGAGATCGTCCATTCGGTAGTTGACCGCGTGGGAGCCTCTCAAACGGTGGCTGACAACCTTCCTTCACTTATTGTTAGTGCGTTGTTAATCTTGACTGTGATCTTTGTACCTAACGGTCCAGTCGAACAGATGAGGTCTAAGAGTAAGAAAGTAAGGCATCACTAATATCCCGTAAGGGCCCTTAATGGAAGGAAAGAGATGAAAGCAATTAATCGTCGCAAGCTGGTATCAGCTGGTGCGATGCTCGCAGTAGCTGCATTGACAGCTGTTGCAGTACCTGCTCAGGCGTTCTCACCCAAGTCAGAGACTGGTGTGAGCTCTAAAGAAATCAAACTTGGAATCACTCTTCCAATGACAGGTGCAGCGTCACCTGGATATAACAAGGTCCCAGCCGCAATGAAGGCTTACTTTGATTATGTCAATGCAAACGGTGGAGTAAACGGTCGTAAGGTCACTCTCGTTGTTAAAGATGATCAATACGTTCCAACTCAAGCTGTTGCCAAGACAAATGAATTGATTCTTAAGGATCGCGTCTTCGCTCTCCTCGCACCATTAGGAACAGCAAACAACAAGGCTGTAGCCGCTTCAGTTAATCCTGCAAAGCGTGGCGTTCCGGTTCTCTTCGTGAACACAGGCTTCAGCGGTTTTGCTGATACAAAGAAGTACCCAACTACTTACCCAATCTTGCCTTCATATGTAATGGAAGCGAAGATCATGGGCGAATACATCAAGGATAACTTTGCTGGCAAGACAATTGGTCTTGTCTACCAAGATGATGACTTCGGAACAGATGCGCTCGCTGGATTTAAGACAGCTGGCGTTAAGTTTGCAACAACAGTCGGATATGCCTCAGGTTCACAGGGTGCAGCTACAGCTGCAGGCTGGGTAACAAAGCTCAAGGCAGCTAACTGTGATGTTGTAATTCTCTTCGGTGTCTCATCAGCAACAGCAGCCGGCCTCGGTACAGCTGCAGCGATGAAGTACACACCACAGTGGATCCTCGGATCTGTTGGTGGAGATGCAACAACAATCAAGGCAGCAGGTGTTCCAGCGGGCGTTCTCTATAACGCTGTTGGCGCATCATTCTTGCCAGCAACTTCAGATACAACAGATGAGTATGTTGCTCTCTTCTCAGATATCTACTCAAAGGCAGTTCCAGGTTCAGCATTTGATAACAACGTTCTCGTTGGTATGAATACTGCATTCGTTGCTGTTCAGGCACTTAAGGCAGCAGGTAACAATCCAACTCGCAAATCACTCCTTGCCGCAATCGCAAGCAAGGGTTCAACATTTGCATCAGCTGGTCTCTTACCTCTGAACTACTCTGCAACTAGCCACGTTGGATACAACGGATACTGGTTCGGAAAGTACTCACCAACTGGAGATCTTAAGCCAGTCGGTGGCACATACACTCTCTACACAACAGACTCTGGAACAGGTGCTGTTGTTAAGTCAACATACAAGCGTCCAGCTATGCCAGCGAAAGGATTACCAAAGTAATGAGAACAATTCATAAGTCTCGTTTACTCTCACTCGTTGGTGCTGCAGCTCTTGTAGCAGCAACAATCACAGCGATTCCAGCTAACGCTGCAGCTGTTGGCCCAATCTGTGATGGAAAGGTCCCGGTACAAACATGTACTGGCCTTACATCTGACGGTGCACCATATGCAATGATGGTTCCAGCGAACTTCAATGGCATGGTTGCTCTCTACTCACACGGATATCGTTACAACATCGATATCCCTGTAGGTATCCCAATCGTCGGTGGCTACAAGATTACAAATACGCCAGAACCAATTCCTGGCGGTAATCCAACAGTTGCTAACTACTTCCTTAGCCAAGGAATGGCTGTAATGGGTTCAGGTTTCTCCCGTCAGGGTTGGAATCTCGATGCAGCTGTAGCAACTAACGTGGAGCTCATCGATACATTTAAGAAGAAGTTCACATCAACTACCAAGGTAGTTGCATGGGGATCTTCACTTGGTGGAATCATTACTCAGACGCTTGCTGAGAAGCATCCAAACCTCGTCTCAGCGGTCGCTCCAATGTGTATGGCAGATAACATCTCTGCTGAACTCACAATGGCGGGCGATTTCTTGTGGGGAATGAAGACTTTCTTCGATCCATCAATCAAGGGTGGCAATTACTCAGCAGGTGCAGCCGGTAATGCGGAAGCAATTGGCGATATCGTCAAGGTGCTTACAGTGATGGGCAAGCTTCAGGCAGGAGTCGCATCTGGCGCATGGCCAGATACTTCATCACCTGGCGGAAAGCAGCTAGCTGCTGCTGGCGTTCCTTCACGAAGTGCAATCTTGATGCTTGGACTTATGTCAGGTATCCCAACACAATCTGCACACTTTGATTCGCTCTCAGGTCCTGAAGGCGCACTCAAGCTCACATTCCCACTAGCTATCAGCCCTGCGCTGGCAGTTCTTGAGAATGGTGCAAATGCTGCGATTCTTGGAATCCTTGCAACTCAGGATCTAGAACTACAAGCTGGCGGAGCAGTCTTTGATAACACAAAGACTGATTACTCAGCTCGTGTTGCAGATTCATCAGTGATCTTCAACGCTGCACTCTCAGGTAACACTGTAGTTGCAGGATTACTTGGACTTCTCGCAGCTTCACCACGTGCAGTTGGAGACCCAGCTGCTATGGCGAAGATGGGTACATTGGCTGCTACAACAGGCAAGATCAATGTTCCAACCATCATGATGACAGGTGTTGCAGATCCAATTACACCTGCAGGTGCAACACAGCGCATCGTAGATCTCTACGTTGAGCAGTATGCAGCTGACAAGGAAGCAGCACGCAAGGCAGCAGGTGGAACAGGTTCATACCGCGCTCCAAATAAGAAGCTCCTTGCAATCTGGTCAGTGACTCCAACTTCATGGACAAAGTTCGATGCGGCCGGTTCACCGATCACATCAACAGCAGCTGCGCCAGGCACAAACCACTGTAACTTCACAACAGCTAACTTGCTTACTGTTGCAAAGTTATTGGTTACATCTGGTGAATCTGGAAAACTTACTTGGGATGCTGCAGCACGACGCGATGTCCGTGCTTCAAAGGGTCTACTTGTAGATCCAGAGTTCGCCGCACCAATGCTTAAGTACTACGACAAATAAGTAGCTCTTAAGAGAATCTAAGAGAGAGGCCCCGCACCTAGTGCGGGG
>WLPB01000050.1 GCA_009698975.1 Actinomycetota bacterium
ATTTGTTGAGAGATTTATTCGCGAGGCAAAAGCTGCAGCATCTCTCTCGCATCCCAATATTGTCGCTGTTCAAGATCAAGGATGGAATCAAAGCGGTACGCCTGCTGTATTTATTGTTATGGAGTTGGTGGAAGGCCACACTCTACGCGAGTACCTCAACGAGCAAGGTCGCCTGAGCTTCCGCGATGGGGTGAAGTTTTTACTTCCAGTACTGAGCGCACTCTCTGCCGCGCACCGCATTGGAATTATCCATCGTGATATCAAACCCGAAAATATTCTCATCTCTCGTGAGGGCCGTATCAAAATTGCCGACTTCGGTTTAGCAAAGGGGCCTCTGCTTGGAAGCACAATGACTGCAGAGGCAAGCATCATTATGGGTAGCGTCTCTTACCTCTCCCCCGAGCAAGTTCAACGCGGAATCGCTGACTCCCGTAGCGATGTATATGCCGTTGGTATCACTGCCTTTGAAATCTTTACCGGCAAGAAACCTTACGATGGCGCTGAACCGATTCAAATTGCATTTATGCACGTTAATGAGCGAGTGCCGCGCGTAAGCACAATGAGAAGTGATATTCCTGGCTCACTTGATGATTTGATTTATCAAGCCACATCAAGTGATGCCGATGATCGACCACGGGATGCGGGAGAGTTTCATCAAAGATTGCTTGCAATTAACGCATCTCTTAACCCTAAAGAGAATCAACTCAGCCTAGAGCTCGATATTCCAATTGAACCTATGCGCCCTGCCGGCAAAGTAAAGAGCCTACGAAAGAAAGTCAGAGAGCTAACGACCCAAATTCCGAAGCAAGCTGAAGAAAGTGAGGAGATACCTTCCCCTGTTGAGCCAGAGAGCACAGCACAGATTAATAAGCGACGCAGGGCAAGTAAACGCGTTCGCCGCAATCGAAAAATTGCCCTTGTACTGGCCATAGCAGTGGGAGTCTCTGGTTGGTACACCTTGATTGGCCCAGGAAGTCGAGTAGTTGTTCCATCGACAGTGGGTGCTAATCAAGAAGAGCTGCTTCAAGCACTATCGCCATTAGGTCTAAAATCGATAGTGGTCGAAGAACGTTATAGTGAAGAAATTGCAAGCGGACTTGTCATTGCATCCATCCCAGAAGGTGGTGGCAAAGTTGATCAAGGTGGCACTGTAAAGATCATCCTCTCTAAAGGGGCAGAACGATACTCAGTACCAAATCTTGTGGGATTAACACCGGATGCTGCATCTACCTCAATTACCAAGAGCCCGTTAGTAGTTGGAGCCGTCAAGGAGATATTTAGTTCGACAATTCCAAAGGGCTACATCATCTCTTCATCGCCAACTGCAGGCACAAGAGTCAAACGCGGCACGAAAGTTTCATTTGTAGTCAGTAAAGGAATAGAGCAAGTCTTAATCGCTTCTTATATTGGAATGAGTGGCGAACAGGCTCTTACCGAGCTCACTGAAGCAGGCTTCAATGTCACTTCTACATATGCCTTCAGCGAAGTCAGACTTGCCGGAGAGGTAATTTCACAAATGCCGGCCGGAGGAACAAGTGCTAATAAGGCGAGTGCAGTTTCAATTGTTATCTCCAAAGGTGGCCAGTTCTCCTACATCCCTAATCTCTACTCGATTGAAGAGCTAAAGGCTGTGAAAGCACTTGAAGATTTAGGCTTGAAAGTTATCGTTAAGAAAATCGGCAAGAAGCCAATTAAGAAGGTAACAGGCATGGTGCCTAAGGTTGGAAGTAAGGTAAAACGTGGCAGTACTGTGACCATCACAGTAGGGTAAGCCAGTGCCTACCTCAAAGAATTCTCGTCCACGCATCGGAGCCCACACGCCGACCTCTGGTGGAATGGCAAAGCGATCCATCGCATATGCTGAATTAACTCAGGCAGAAGCAATCCAGGTTTTTACATCTAACCCGCGGGGCTGGGCAATGCCTGAGACAAATCATGAAGCAGATGCGCTCTTTCGTGAGAACGCAGATGCGCTCGACCTTGAGGTCTATGTCCACGCACCATTTCTTATTAATTTAGGATCACCGACTGAAGATACATATAAGAATTCTTTGGCATCTACTGCTTACTCGCTCAAGCGGGGCGAAGAAATTGGCGCCCATGGCGTGGTTGTTCATACAGGCTCAGCAGTTAAGGAAGAGTTCATTGATAAAGCATGGAAGCAGATTAATAAAGGCATGATGCCTATTCTCGAAGCCCTCAGTGATGATGCACCTATGTTGCTGCTCGAACCCACTGCAGGCCAGGGTCAATCACTTGTTAAGCGCCTGGAAGATTTAGAGAAATACCTCAAGGCACTTGAATATCACCCGAAGGTCGGCATTTGTTTGGATACTTGCCATGTTTTTGCGGCAGGCCATGACATCGCCAAAAAGGGTGGGATGAAAGAGACGCTCGATCTTCTCGTTGAGGTTGCCGGAATCGAACGTATTCAACTGATTCACGCAAATGACTCAATGGATGTCTGTGGCGCGCTCAAGGATCGCCACGAAAATATTGGTAAAGGTCATATCGGAGTAGATCCGTTTAAAGAACTGCTCGCACACCCAGCTGTCATTAATGCGCCGCTGATCCTGGAAACTCCTGGAATGGAGCCAGAGCATGGCGAGGAGATCGCCTTACTAAAGAAATTGCGCGGATGACCAAGCCACACGAGCATAAGTTAAAAATTGCGCCTTGGGCTTTGCTGGCGGTTTCTGCTTCCTGGGGATATGCGTTCGTCGTAATGAAGGACGCAATCGAGAAACAAAGCGTCAACAGCTTTCTCTTCTCTCGCTTTGCAGTTGCAGTCCTTGCCATGCTTGCACTCAACCCAAGAGTTCTTCGGAAGATAGACCGTAATCTACTTTTAAAGGGTTTCTATGCAGGCCTCTTTCTTGGATCGGGGTATATCTTTCAAACTCTTGGCCTGAAATTAACCGGTGCCGCCATTACAGGTTTCATTACTGGTCTTTATGTCGTCGCTACCCCAGTTATTGCCGCTCTCTTTCTTCGCCATAAAATCTCCACACTAACTTGGGCTTGCGTCGCACTGGCGACAATCGGACTTGCCTTTCTCTCACTGCATGGCTGGTCTGTGGGCTTTGGTGAGTTCTTGGTTTTAGTCAGTGCCATTGGATTCGGAGCTCATATTATTGCTCTTAGTCAGTGGAGTTCTGGATTGGATAGTTATGCATTCACAGTTGTTCAACTTGCAACCTGCGCACTGCTCACTGGATCTATCTCCCTGGGTCAGGGCTATGAAGCGCCAGTTGATATAAATGGATGGCTAGTTATTTTCTATACAGCGATTGTCTGCACTGCAGTGGCTTTTGTGATTCAAACATGGTCGCAAGCCCATATGACCCCTACTAAAGTTG
Organism: Actinomycetota bacterium; assembly: GCA_009698975.1. The sequence continues at coordinate 3,360 of WLPB01000050.1, forward strand.
CTGTGATTCTCACGATGGAAGTTGTCTTTGCTGCGGTATTTGCTTTGTTATTTGGCGGGGAGAGCCTGACTGCTCAGGCATTCTTTGGTGGAGTGCTAGTGGTAATTGCGATGTTCATCATTGTTACTATGGGCGAAGAGAAAAAGGTAGATTCCACTAATGGCAATTGACCTTCGCTCGGATACTGTCACTCAACCGTCTCAAGGAATGCGTGAGGCTATTGCCTCTGCCGCAGTTGGTGACGATGTCTATGGTGATGATCCCACCGTTAATTCTCTCGAAGAGCGCGTTGCAGATCTCTTTGGAATGCAAGCGGGGCTCTTCTCCCCCACTGGCTCCTTGGCTAATCAATTACTGATTCGCCAGTTGGTCAAGCCTGGTGAAGAGTTATTGACCGAAGAACGTGCCCATATAGTTCGAGCTGAACTCGGCGCAGGAGCAGTCTTTAGTGGAATTACAACTCGTACCTGGAAATCAGAACGTGGTCTGCTAGAAGCAGAAGTTCCCTTGGCGCTGGCACATGAAAATGCTGGGCCATACCTTGTCTCAACGACTGCAATCGCAGTTGAGAACACCCATAACTTCGGTGGTGGAACTGTTCAACCAATTGGTGAGATTGAAAAGCTGAGCACCCACGCTCGTGCGCGTGGAATTGCGATGCACCTCGATGGCGCACGTATCTGGAATGCCCATGTTGCATCCGGTGTTGCATTTGCTGAATTCGGAAAGCACTTTGACACTATCAGCGTCTGCCTCTCTAAAGGGCTCGGTGCGCCAGTTGGCTCAATATCACTCGGCAGTAAAGAGGTGATTGCGCAAGCACGTATCTGGCGCAAGCGTTACGGTGCTGGGATGCGTCAGGTTGGACTACTGGCAGCTGCTGGCCATTACGCGCTGGATCACAACATTGAACGTCTTGCCGACGATCATCTGCGTGCACGCAAGATTGCCACTGCACTTGCCGCCCACGATTCAACGCTGATTGATCCATCGACTGTCGATACAAATATTGTCGGGCTAGATTTGACCCATGCTGGAATGAGCGCAGCAGATTTCGCTGCTCGCTGCAAAGAGAATAATCTCTGGATTAGCGCACTGGGAAAGAACTATGCACGTCTAGTTACGCATTTGGATTTCACTGATGAACAATGTGATCAAGCAATTGCAATCATGGTGAAGGCTCTAAATTAATCGAGTGCGCCTTCGTGGCGCAAGAGCCACACTTTCTTATCGACTCCGGGTCCATAATTTCCGATAGCTCCACCAGTTTTAATCACGCGATGGCATGGAACAATTAAGAGAATTTTATTCTTGGCGCAAGCGCTCCCGGCTGCGCGAATTGCCGCTGGCCGTCCTGCGCTATGGGCAAGATCTGCATAGGAGTCTGCCCTTCCAGCTTTGATTCTGCGCATCGCGCTCCAAGCAGCCTGGGTAAATTCCCCGCCTGGTTGCTTGACCTTGATTGAGTTAATAACCGAAAGTTCGCCATCGAAGTAGCGCTCCAATTTATCGACGACTATATGGTTCTTACCGCTCTTACCGATTTTCTCCGACAATTCATCTTCAGATAACGATGAGAGTAAATCCTTAAACCCAGAGAGATTGAGCGCAAGGACGGTTTCACCTCGCGTAAGCAAGTAGAGCTTGCCAATAGGCGAAGAGAGCGTAGCGCTCTGCAATTCGCCAGCACTCATTAGCGGTTACGCAACATTTCTGCGACAAGGAATGCGAGCTCGAGTGATTGTGAGTGATTCAGACGTGGATCGCACGCTGTCTCATAACGAGATTCGAGATCCTTTTCGGAAATCTTCTCTCCTCCACCGAGGCACTCAGTGACATCATCTCCAGTAAGCTCGATATGGATTCCACCAGGATGGGTACCGAGCTTCTTATGAACTTCAAAGAATCCTCGTACCTCATCAAGCACATCATCGAATTGACGAGTCTTGTATCCATTGGCGGTCTCAAAGGTATTGCCATGCATAGGGTCACAAACCCAGAGAACCTGAGCGCCACTCTTTGTAACACCTTCAACGAGCGCAGGCAGGATTTCACGGACCTTTGATGCACCCATACGAGTGATGAAGGTAAGTCGTCCCGGTTCGCGGTTTGGATCAAGTTTTTCGATAAGCGCAAGTGCATCTTCGACAGTTGTCTTTGGACCAATCTTTACACCGATTGGGTTGCGCACCTTAGATGCAAAATCAATATGTGCTCCATCAAGTTGGCGAGTGCGTTCGCCAATCCAAATAAAGTGACCAGATACATCGTATGCAAGGTCGGTACGTGAGTCGATACGAGTGAGTGCTTTCTCGTATTCAATAATCAACGCTTCATGGCTGGCATAGAAATCAACGGCCTTGAATTCATTGGGATCGACACCGGCTGATTCCATAAATGCGAGAGCGCGACCGATCTCGCTCGCAACTTGCTCGTACTTCTCGCCGAATTGGGAGTCGCGAATGAATCCCTTATTCCACTCGTGCACTCGACGAAGGTCTGCAAAACCACCCTGGGTAAATGCACGCACTAGGTTCAGCGTTGCTGCAGAAGTGTTATAGACCTTAACCAATCTATGTGGATCTGGAGTACGGGACTCGGGTGTGAACTCCAAGCCGTTGACTGCATCACCGCGATAGGCAGGAAGAGTGACATCACCGCGAGTCTCTGTGTCATTAGAACGTGGCTTTGCAAATTGACCAGCCATGCGCCCCACCTTGATTACTGGAAGCGATGATTGATACTGAAGCACAGCTGCCATCTGCAAAATAGTTTTAATGCGATTGCGAATCGAGTCGGCAGTTGCAGAACCAAAAGTTTCTGCGCAATCTCCACCTTGAAGCCAGAATGCTTTACCTGCAGCAGCATCTGCAATACGCGCTTTAAGTTCGTCACATTCGCCAGCAAAAACTAAAGGCGGAAGCGCTTTAAGTTCTGCCACCGCTGCAGCCATCGGTGCACCGGCAGAACCACCTGGCCAGTTGGGCTGCTGCGCCGCAACGAGCGATTCGTCGAAGAGGGAATCCAGTGTGCTCATGTGATTAGCCTAAAGAGTAGAAGGGGTTTGATGCGAGGTAATTATTCCTAACTTCGGCCTTAGCCGAAGAAGGAGTAGACCTCTTCGTAGCGATCAAGCGGAACGGTCTTGAGAACATCTGTTGCAGATGCCAAAGGAACGTGGGCGATTGTGGTTCCGTGAAGAGCCATCATCGTGCCCCAGTCACCTTGGTGAGCTGCAGTGATTGCCTCAAGGCCAAAGCGTGATGAGAGAACGCGGTCGAAAGCACTCGGTGTGCCACCGCGCTGGATATGTCCAAGGACTGTACAGCGAGTCTCGTATCCGGTCTTCGCTTCGATCTCCTTAGCAAGCCAATCTCCAATGCCAGAGAGCTTTACATGGCCGAAGGCATCAAGCTCTTGGTCTTTAACAATCATGTCGCCATCTTGAGGAATCGCACCTTCTGCAATAACGATGATGGGCGCTGTTCCTGTTGCAAAGCGTGACTTCACATACTCGCAGACCTTATCGACTGAGAACTTAACTTCTGGAATCAAGATACATGCTGCATCTCCTGCGATTCCTGAGTGGAGAGCGATCCAGCCAGCATGACGGCCCATAACCTCAACGATAAGTGGACGGTGATGTGACTCTGCTGTTGTATGGAGGCGATCAATAGCTTCCATCGAAATGTTGACTGCAGTGTCAAATCCAAAAGTGAAATCTGTGTTGCTTAAGTCATTATCAATCGTCTTTGGAACGCCAATTACCTTGACACCAAGTGAGTGAAGTTTGGTAGCAACGCCTAGAGTGTCTTCGCCACCGATTGCAATGAGCGCGTCAACGCCATGTGCTTCGAGGTTAGCTTTAATCTTTTCGACGCCGCCATCAATTTTAAATGGGTTGGTACGCGAAGAACCGAGAATGGTTCCGCCCTTAGCCAAGATTGGCTTTACTGTTGCAAGATCAAGCGGCATGGTGAGGCCTTCTAGCGGACCCTTCCAACCATCACGGAATCCAACGAACTCATATCCGTAATCTTTAATTCCCTTTGTCACTACGCCACGGATTACACCGTTAA
>WLPB01000051.1 GCA_009698975.1 Actinomycetota bacterium
TATCACCCAAAATATCGTGCAGAACTTCGGAGAGCTCAGGGTGAATTGGTTCTATGGGTTTGCGACCATTCTTTCGGTCAGCGTAATCGTTGTGCGAGTTTTCGCCCATTGGGCCAGGGCGATATAGAGCAATAACAGCTGAGATATCTTCGAATGAGTCGGGAGACATCGCACGGAGCAACGATCTCATTCCGCCACCATCGAGCTGGAAAACGCCGAGCGTATCGCCACGCGATAAGAGTTCAAAAGTCTTTTGATCCGACAATGGAAGATCTTCGAGCACTACATCGATGCCTTGATTCTCTTTGATATTTGCAAGGGCATCATCGAGAACAGATAAGTTTCGAAGGCCAAGGAAGTCCATCTTGAGAAGACCAATGGCTTCACAGGCACCCATATCAAACTGAGTAATAATCGCACCATCGGCTTCACGACGATGGATCGGAATAACATCAAGGAGCGGATCACGCGAGAGAATTACGCCTGCCGCATGCACGCCCCATTGGCGTTTGAGGCCTTCAAGTCCGCGGGCAAGATCAACAACTCGTTTAGAATCGACATCAGTTTCATAGAGAAGACGGAATTCACCTGCCTCGCCATATCGAGCATCTTTGGTATCAAAGACTCCGCCCAGAGTGATGTCTTTACCCATCACTGACGGCGGAAGCGCCTTGGTAAGTTTTTCGCCAATCGCATATGGGTAGCCAAGAACTCGAGTTGAATCCTTAAGGGCTTGCTTAGATTTAATTGTTCCGAAGGTAATGATCTGAGCAACGCGATCTTCACCATATTTGTCAGTTGCATATCGGATCATCTCTGAGCGACGACGCTCATCAAAGTCCAAATCGATATCGGGCATTGAGATACGCTCTGGATTGAGGAATCGCTCAAATAAGAGTCCGTGCTTAATCGGATCAAGTCCTGTGATGCCAAGAGAATATGCAACTAAGGAACCTGCGGCAGAACCGCGACCAGGGCCAACGCGAATGCCGACCTTCTTTGCATGATTGACCAAGTCTGCAACAACAAGGAAGTATCCCGGGAAACCCATCTTGATCATTACATCAAGTTCAAAATTTAGCCTCTCAGTATGGCCAGGTGTGACACGCTCGCCAAGCCTTTCATGAAGGCCACGAATTGATTCAGATCGTAACCACGAATCTTCGCTCTCCCCCGCTGGAACTTCAAATCGAGGCATCAGATTTTCGCCTTCGCGCAAAGTCACATTACAGCGCTCTGCAATAAGTAAAGTGTTATCACAAGCTTCTGGGTTATCTCTAAAGAGATGGCGCATTTGTTCTGCTGTCTTTACATAAAATTCAGAGTTATCGAATTTAAATCGCTTCGGATCGGCAAGTGTTGAACCAGATTGCACGGATAGAAGTGCCTCGTGAGCTGCAGCATCTTCGTGGAATGTGTAATGGAGATCATTGGTCGCAAGGAGCGGAAGCTTGAGCTCTTTGCCGAGCTTAAGCAGGTCTGCCTTCACGCGATTTTCGATCTCAATATCGTGATCCATGAGTTCGAGGTAGAAATTAGCTGCTCCAAAAATATCGCGGTAATCACTTGCCGCATGTAGCGCCGCTTTATAGTTACCCATACGCAGGCGAGTCTGAATCTCTCCACCGGGACATCCGGTTGTTGCTATTAGCCCATCTGCATAGGTACTTAGAAGTTCACGATCCATGCGAGGCTTGTAGTAATAGCCCTCAAGGGATGCGAGTGAAGATAGACGAAATAGATTTGAGAGTCCCTGATTATTCTCAGCCAAGATAGTCATATGCGTATAAGCACCACCACCTGAGACATCGTCTTCGCCACCATTACCCCATTGGATTCGCTTCTTCTCGTGGCGAGATTCTGGGGCGACGTAGGCTTCAATTCCGATAATTGGCTTCACGCCAACTTTTGTTGCTTGCTTATAGAACTCAAATGCACCAAAAACATTTCCATGATCTGTCATTGCGATTGCTGGCATACCCAATCGCGCGACCTCTTTAACGAGATCGCCGACGCGCGCTGCTCCGTCGAGCATCGAGTACTCAGTGTGCACATGAAGGTGCACAAACGAGTCTTGCGTCGATGCCCGTGAAGCTGGAAGCTCTTCAGATGACATGGTGGAGGAAGAGTAGCCCCTTAAGGCAGAACGGCATCGGAAAGCAACGCCAAGGAACCTTCAAGGTCAGCTGGATATGCAGCGTTGAGAACCAACGCCTCGCCAGATACAGGATGATTAAAACGAAGCTCAAGAGCGTGTAGCCATGGACGGCGCATTGCCAGAGATTTACCTAACACTGGATCTGCGCCATATGTCGTATCTCCTACAAGTGGGTGGCCCAGCGCAGAGAAGTGCACTCGAATCTGATGTGTGCGCCCGGTCTCTAATTCAACTTTCACCATTGAGACGGAGCGATAATATTCAATAACTTCGTAGTGAGTGATGCTCTCTTTACCATCTGCCACAACTGCAAAGCGGTGATCTTGTGTTGGATGTCTATCAATAGGCGCATCAATGGTTCCCTCGCTTGGGTCCATGTGACCTTGGATAAGTGCGTGATATGTCTTCTCGACTTCTCGCAAACGGAACATCTCTTTAAGCGCCAGATATGCGCGATCAGTCTTTGCGACAATCATGAGTCCAGTAGTTCCAGCATCTAGTCGATGCACAATTCCAGCGCGCTCAGCTGGGCCGCTGGTAGAAATTGTGTAGCCGGCAGCGATGAGAGCGCCAATAACGGTGGGACCAGTCCATCCAGGTGCAGGATGAGCGGCGCATCCCACCGGCTTATCGACGACAACGATTTCGTCATCGTTATAAACAATTGTTAGACCTTCCATAGGAGTAAGTGGGATCGGATCCGCACTTATCTGCTCTGGCATCAATACATCAATCATCTGTCCGGCAGTCACTCGCTCGGATTTTAGGAGCGCTCTTCCATCACTTGAAATATCGCCATCATCAATGAGCCGGACAATCGTTGTACGAGAGAGTCCCAATACGCGAGTGAGTGCGCTATCAATTCGTTCCCCGGCAACTCCCTCAGGAACTATCAGCGTGCGATGTTCTCTACTCATACTCTGTGCTCTTCTCTGTCGCTATCGGACGCACATTGCGTATGGTCAGTATGCCAGCAATTACAGCTGCCGTTGATATTGCAATATCTGCAACGTTAAAGACGGGAAAATTCGGGATTTCTATCCAATCAATGACATGACCGTAGAAAAATCCTGGCTCGCGAAATATGCGATCCGTGAGATTTCCAAGAACTCCCCCTAGAACTAGGCCGGCAACGAGCGCCCACCCACGAGAGGTAATGCGAGGAGCGTAGAAGAGAATAAATCCCATAACGGCAAGGGCGAGAGAAGTGAAGACGATGGTAAAGCCAGTCGCCATGCTAAATGCTGCACCGGGATTGCGCAGTAAAGTGAATTGAAGGAAATCACCGAGAATCTTACGTGGTGAAGATGAGAAGTTTTCTAGCGCCCAGCTTTTGGTGAGGAAATCCAGCGCCCAGATTGCGAGGGCAGAGATAAATAATCGAGAGAGTGTAGGAGTACGGCGCACTTTAGCGCCGCTCTTCTTTCTGCTTACAAATCATGCAGAGCGTTGCTCGTGGAAATACCTGAAGGCGAGCTTTTCCAATAGCTGACCCACACACTTCGCAATTTCCATAACTCTTATTATCAATTCGTGAAAGTGCACGCTCAGTCTGCAAGACCATATCCCGTGCATTAATGACAAGTGACATTTCATGTTCGCGCTCAAATGTCTTAGTTCCTGAATCTGCCTGATCATCGCCAGCGCCATCACCAGCATCTGCGATGAGATCTTCCATCTCAAGTTCAACTGTTGCGAGTTCAGCCTTAAGACGAAGTAAATCTTTTGTAAGTTCAGCGCGCATCGCTTTGAGCTCTGGAGCGCTCCATGCTGCTTCACCTTCTGCTGCAAGAACAGGTGTAGGTGCGGCACGAAGTGGCTTCAGCGGTGCAACTTTCTTTCCACTCTTTATTGGCCGTGGCGGAGGCGGCATTACCAATCGACGCTCTTCAACCACCGGTGCCGCTGTTGGTGCGACAACAGTTGCGACTGAGACAGTCTGAGATTTTTCATCTACCGTCAGAGTGGCCTTGCCAACTTTGGTAGGAAAGGAACGGCCGGTGATGACCTTCTTTACTGGAGCGCTCTTCTTTACTGGAGCGGCCTTCTTGGCAGGAGCCTTTTTAGCAACAGCTTTCTTTGCAACTGCCTTTTTAGCGGGAGCTTTCTTTGCAACAGCCTTCTTTGCGGGGGCCTTTTTAGCGGGACTCTTCTTTGCAGGGGCTTTCTTTGCAACAGCCTTCTTTGCCGGAGCAGCCTTCTTGGCAACTGCCCTCTTAGCGAGAACCTTCTTCACTACCTTTTTGACTGACACGCGGCGCACCTTATTCCCTTTTATCTCCGTGCGCCACCTACGCCACGCACTGACCAAGCACTCTGAGCGTGAGTTCGAAAATTGGAAGATGGTTTAGACTGCGATCGTTAAAAGCCGTAAGTAATGTGGCAGTGAAGAGGCAATCACCTCGGAGCCAGTCGGAAGATACGTTGAGCGATCAGCGGGTAGAACCGGCCCTTATGGATATGAAAGTGGTGTGCCAGATATTGGCCACAAGGCGGGTGGTACCGCGAGCCCCAGGGCTCGTCCCTCCATGAGTGATATGGAGATCTTTAATGAGTCAACCACGTAGCATCTTTAACGCTATCCCTGCGCAGATCGATCTGCCAGCGATGGAGCATGCAATCTTGGATTTCTGGAGCAGCAACCAGATTTTTGAGAAGAGCCTCGCATCACGCGTCGGTGCTCCAATGTGGACTTTCTATGAAGGCCCTCCCACTGCAAACGGAATGCCAGGCACCCACCATATTGAGGCGCGTGTCTTTAAAGATGTCTTTCCTCGCTATCAAACAATGAAAGGCAAATACGTTTCGCGCAAGGCGGGATGGGATTGTCACGGCCTTCCGGTAGAGATTGCAGTGGAGAAAGAACTCGGATTCACAGGCAAAGCTGATATCGAGAAATTTGGTGTTGCAGAATTTAATGACAAGTGCAGAACTTCAGTAACTCGTCACGTTGATGCATTTACTCGCATGACTGAGCGAATGGGCTTCTGGGTAGATTTTGATGAAGCGTATTGGACGATGGCTCCTGAATATGTTGAATCAGTTTGGTGGAGTTTAAAAGAGGTCTGGAAGAAGGGTCTTCTTGTGCAAGACCATCGCGTCGCTCCGTACTGCCCTCGATGCGGAACAGGGCTATCAGATCACGAACTCGCGCAAGGATATGAAACAGTTACCGATCCATCAGTCTTTGTTCGTTTTCCTATTACCTCAGGTGAACTACAAACTCTGGGCGCATCACTTCTTGTCTGGACTACAACACCGTGGACGCTCGTCTCTAATACTGCGATAGCGGCGCATCCAGACGTTGATTATGTTGCAGTTCGCACTACCGTTGATGAAGTAAGCGAAGTTCTCGTTGTGGCAGAGCTTCTTTTGAGTTCTGTCGCTGGCGAGCATGAGATCCTAAACAAGTTTAAGGGCTCAGATTTAGAGCGAGTTACTTATCAGCGCCCGCTCAATTACATTGATATTCCGGATGCTCACTTTGTCATCATGGCCGAATACGTTACAACTGAAGATGGAACTGGCCTTGTGCATCAAGCTCCCGCCTTTGGCGCAGATGACCTTGCCTCATGTCGCGCTTACGGATTACCGGTCGTAAATCCTGTTGCACCCGATGGAACATTTCTCGGAGATATCCCTGTGATTGGCGGGCTTTTCTTTAAGGATGCAGATAAGCCACTTGTAAAAGAGTTGAAGGCAAGTGGTGCTCTCTATAAGAGCACTCAATATGAACACTCCTACCCTCACTGCTGGAGATGCCATACCGCTCTCATTTATTACGCTCAACCATCGTGGTATATCCGCACGACATCAATCAAAGATTCGCTCTTGCGCGAAAACGAGAAGACGAATTGGTATCCAGAGACCATCAAAAATGGTCGATACGGTGATTGGTTAACGAACAATATTGATTGGGCTCTCTCTCGAAATCGTTATTGGGGTACTCCCCTGCCGATTTGGCGTTGCGAGAATAAGCATGAGATCTGTATTGCCTCTCTGGCAGAACTTGGTGAGCTTTCAGGTCAGGAGCTCTCGACTCTCGATCCACATCGTCCATTTGTCGATGACATTACCTTCGCCTGTGCAGAATGTTCATCTACGATGAATCGCGTTCCTGAAGTGATTGATTGTTGGTATGACTCTGGCTCAATGCCATTTGCTCAATGGGGCTATCCACATAAAGCGGGTTCAGTAGAGAAGTTTGAGGCTGCCTATCCTGCTGACTTTATCTGCGAAGCAATTGATCAAACGCGCGGATGGTTTTACACGCTGATGACTATTGGAACTCTCGTCTTCGATAAGAGTTCATACGAGAACGTGCTCTGCCTTGGACATATTCTTGATAAAGATGGCCGAAAAATGAGCAAGCACTTGGGCAATGTTCTAGAACCAATGGCTCTGATGGATCAACATGGCGCAGATGCTGTTCGCTGGTACATGTTGGCAGCTGGCTCACCTTGGGCATCTCGACGTGTAGGACATGAGGCAATCTCTGATGTTGTCCGGAAGACGCTGCTCACTTATTGGAACACAATCTCATTCCATGCTCTCTATGCCCAGGCATCTAATTTCTCCCTTGATCAGAGCCCTCCACTTTCCGAGCGCTCAATCATGGATAAGTGGATTCTCTCCGAACTCAACTCTCTCATCCTCGAAGTAGATAAGGCATATAGCGACTTCGATACTCAGAACGCCGGAAAAGTTCTAGCTGCCTTTATCGATGATCTATCGAATTGGTATGTCCGCAGATCTCGACGACGCTTCTGGGATGGAGAAGCCGCAGCTCTTGCAACTCTGCACGAATGTCTGGAAACCCTGACGCAGCTCTTGTCACCGATGATCCCGTTCATCGCAGAACGCACCTGGCAAGATCTCATTCGGGTAGCGAATCCATCTGTTGCTCTCTCTGTGCACCTCACAGATTTTCCTGTTGCAGATCAGTCGCTGATTAATCTCGAACTCAACAAGCAGGTCGCAATGACACGACGGGTTGTTGAACTAGGCCGCGCTGCTCGTGCTGAATCTGGCGTCAAGATTAGACAACCCCTGCAGCGTGCACTCATCTCTGCTCAAGGTTGGTCATCTCTCCCTGTTGAAATGAAAGAGCAAATCTCTGATGAGCTCAACGTCCTTGATTTAGCCGACATCGCAGATGCCGATGGAGATCTCGTTGATGTCTCGATAA
>WLPB01000052.1 GCA_009698975.1 Actinomycetota bacterium
CATCGCGTGCATCAGGAAGTGCGCGTGAGTAAATTACAGAATATGCATATTCAAGGAATGACTCTGACATCTCGGTAGAGACGTCGATGTCGACGATCTTGCCCGGGAATTCTCCGGGCTTCGGACCCGCCACTTTTGCCTTTGCTCCCTTTGCAGGAGCGGCCTTCTTCGTTGCCATGGCGCGTATTCTGCCCTGCTTCGTTACTAAATGACGGTACCTACACGCGGACGAGCACCAACGATTGCAACACATCTGGCTGCGGCCCTGGCCCCGGCCTCAAGACTCTGCTGCATATTCTTAGAGATGGCATATTCAGCGATAAATCCAGCTGCAAATGAATCTCCAGCTCCAGTCGTATCTACGACTTCAGTTGCCAGTGCCGGAACTGAAATGAGGAGTGAGCCTCGAGCTTTACCTATCGCACCTTGTGAACCGCGTTTAATGACAACGCTCTCACAATCTTGAAGAAGTATCTCAATAGCTTTTTCCGGATCGGTCTCGCCAGTTAAATAGATGGATTCTTCTTCGTTGAGCACGATGATGTTGATTAATCGGATCCATGATTTCACTTCGTCGATAGGCACTTGCATCATGGCACCAACTGAAGCTGGGTCAAAGTAAATTGGCAGGTTAGCTTCTCGAATCTTTGCAATCATCTGCATTACACCTGGACGAGAGAGCGGGTCCAAGGGGGAGTAACCAGAGAGATAGACGACATCGAATGTATCGAGTTCTGGTAAATCTCCGATATGTAGCCCGGAGTTAGCTCCGTTATCTGGAAACATTGTGCGCTCGCCAGTCGGGTCTACCAAAACTACGACAACACCAGATGTCCCATGGTCGACTACTAAATTATTGTGAAGAACACCAAGAGCATCAAATTCACTGGCCAGGGCTGCTCCGGCAGCATCATCGCCAACGTGTCCGAGAATGGTCGAGGTTGCGCTGGTGCGAGTGAGCCAGGAAGCAACATTGGCTGCTGCTCCACCGCCATGGGTGGAAATCGTAGAAGGGGTATCGCTGCCGTAATGAATATCGGCTGGCATTACTGAAATCTTGGTAATGACATCAAGCATCACATCACCGATGCAGAGGACCCGTACAGACATCGTTACTTCTTTGCTACTGCAACTGCGATATCGGCTGCCAAGGCAGAGTTCGATTTGATAATTTCAATATTAACTTTGAGGGATTCGCCATCGGATGCCGTGTGGAAGTGCTCAAGTAAGAATGGGGTTACATACTTTCCGTGGATGCCATTCTTTTCAGCACCTTCAAGTCCGCTCATTAATATTGCATCATGTCGTGTGCGATCCATCTCGACCTTGACTGGATTTGCAACGACTAATCCATTATTAGTTTTTAAGGATGTGCGCTGGTGAATAATCTCGGCGATATCTGCCGCACTATCTACCTGATGCTCGATAGTAAATCCAGAATCTGTCAGGTAGAAGCCAGGGAAGGCAGTGGTCTTATAACCAACAAGGCCGATTGCGAGAGTTTCAAGTCGCTCTAGCGTCGCTCCCACATCGAGAATTGACTTAACGCCAGCGCAGACAATGGTGATATCGAGTTCAGATAGCGCGGTCAGATCTGCTGACTCATCAAAAGTTTCATTCGCTCCGCGATGAACTCCACCAAGTCCGCCAGTGGCGAAGATATGGATTCCAGCAAGGACTGCAAGATGAGCGGTGGCGGCAACTGTGGTTGCTGCAGATTTTCCAGAAGCGGCAACAATGGCAAGGTCGCGACTAGAAGCCTTTGCAATATCGTCACGATTAGCAATTTCGATTAACTGTTCATCAGTCAGGCCGATATGAACCACACCATCGAGAACGGCGATAGTGGCTGGAACTGCCCCGCGCGAGCGAACAATCTCTTCGACTTCGCGCGCAACCGTCAGATTTGATGGGCGCGGAAGGCCGTGGCTGATGATTGTTGATTCGAGGGCAACGATTGGTTGACCATTTTTGAGTGCCGCTGCAACCTCTGGGGAGGTCTGAAAGTTTCGCTCTGACATGGGGGCAACAATACTCGTGAGAAGATTTATCCGTGCACCTATCCCAGATCATGCCCTCGCTCTTTGCAGGGTTGCATCTCGAGGGGACAGTAGATTCGATTGGCGCAGGCACTTCTCCTGCTGGTCGCGAGCTCCTCTTTCTGATTGATGGTTTCGGCGCGGATGTCTTGGCTCAATACGCCCTTGATGCTCCGACTCTGGCATCACTTGTGCAACCACAAATGATTAGAACCTCATTTCCATCGACGACCTCAACAAGTCTTGCAACACTGACAACAGGTGTTATGCCGGGTGCACATGGAATGTTGGGTTACACAGTTCGGGTTCCGCGCAGTAGTGGCAGAGTTTTAAATTCTTTGAAGTGGGATGAACGAGTAGATCCACAAATCTGGCAGCCAGTACCGACCTTATTCGAGCGCGGCACAGCAGCAGGAATCACCGTCACTCATGTTGCTGCAAAGCGATATGAAGGAACGGGATTTACCCGTGCTGTCTTTAGAGGCGCTCAGTATCGGGGTGCGAACGTCACGAGCGATTTAATTGCTGAAACAAAAGCGGCGCTGAAGAAGAGTCCATCCTTTGTCTACCTCTACGTCAACGATTTAGATTCAGCCGGTCACTCAGATGGTGTGGGTTCTGATAAGTGGCTTGCAGCTTTAAAGAGTATTGATGTGATGATTGCTTCGCTCATTGATCAATTACCTCAAGGCGTGCGCATCTGGGTAACAAGTGATCACGGAATGATTAATACAGAAGAGAAAATCGTGATGGGAGCGGATAACAAGCTCCTCGAGGGTATTGCCACAATCGCTGGCGAGCCTCGAATGCGCCACCTCTACCTTGCAGATACTGCATCCCTTATTGACACGAAGGCGCTGTGGGAAGAAAGCCTTGGGGAAAAGGTGCGGATGGTTACGAAAGAGATTGCCATTACATCCGGACTTTTTGGAAGCGAAGTTTCTTTAGATGCCGCAGAGAGAATGGGCGATCTCATCGCAATTGCACAAGGATCGGTAGTAATTCTAGATCCCGAGCGAGCTGATAAAGAGGGCGCAATGATTGGCCACCACGGGGGAGAGAGTGATATCGAATCCTCTGTGCCCTTGTTTACTTACACAATTAATTAAAGATTGTTCTCTTCGTCTTCTTCGCTCTTCTTATGTCCAAACATAATTTCATCCCATGATGGAATCTTTGCTCGCGCAGTCACACCATCTTCAGAGTCTGCAGCAGTTGGTGTATCGCGGATTGCAACAAGTCGCGGAGTCTCAGGACGTTCTTCGACAGCCGGAACAGTTGTAAAGAGTGAGCTCGCACCAGGAAGTTCTACAGCGGGAGCGGCTTCAATGCGGGAAGGATGAGTGGGTTCTGCTGAGATAAAACCTGGATCAATCTGACGCACAGGTGCATCTTCATCAATGAGCCAAGCCCCATTGTTATCTGTGGGATTAATCGAATGGCGAGCGGTATCAAAGTTCCATGTTGCAATTCCATTACCATCGCGATTTGGGTAGTGAAGTTCGATATGCCATGTTGTATCTGGCAGGCGCCATGCATTCCAAGAAAGTGATTCGGCATCTACACCGCGTGGAACTAATTTTTCGATAACGCTATCCAGAAAAGTCATCTCTGATCGCGTTGATTCTTTCCGAAGATTTGCTCCGCGAGCGATATTGAGAATGTACTCGCGCTCTTGCAGAATTGGGCCTGAGAAACGAGCAATCTTGTCCAGCGTTGTGTTGCCTTCACGAGCGATCACCTCAGGCGCATCACCTGCACGCAAACGGCGTTGAATCTCTTTAACGCTGACAACTGTTTCGCCATCACCGGAAGGAACAGCGCTTAATCGTGGTTGATTGACTGTTGCACGGAGAGTGTCGCTGATACGCAGTGAAAATTCCTGGCCATTGTTATCGGTCAGGGTGAGGTGGGTGCCCTCACTATTTTTACCTTGTATTCGAAGCTCACTCATGGGGGTGAGAATAACTGATGGGACGGGTAGAATCCCTACTATGAGCAGTCACAACACATCAGAATCTTTGACCGCAGAGCTGCTCGCCTTAGCCACCGAAATTGGCAGAGCAACGGGGCAGATGTTGATGGATCGCCCCGCCGAACTCGAGGTCAAAACAAAGACAACCGCTATTGATGTTGTCACGGTGATGGACCTGCGCGCTGAGGCATATATCGTTCAAGAGATTTTAGCTGCCCGCCCCGATGATGGAATTCTCGGAGAAGAAGGGGCAGAACGCCCCAGCAAATCTGGCATCACCTGGGTGATCGATCCCATCGATGGCACCGTCAATTACTTGTATGACCTACCTGGATGGAATGTCAGCATTGCGGCAAAAGATTCAGAAGGTTCACTCGTGGGTGTAGTAACTGCGCCATCAATTAATTCGACATGGTGGGCAGTCCGTGGTGGCGGCGCTTTTCACAATGGGCGAGCCATCTCATGCAATGAACCCATCGAGTTAAACCGCGCACTCGTCGCTACTGGTTTTCAATATGACACAGCCCACCGTGGAGCACAGATTGATCATGTCTCAAAGATGTTGCCCCTGGTGCGCGATATCCGTCGCAATGGAGCAGCAGCTGTTGATCTCTGCCATGTCGCAATGGGCGCACTTGACGGCTATTACGAACATGGCCTGAAAGAGTGGGATTGGGCTGCGGCCGGACTTATCGCTACCGAGGCTGGCGCTCGCTTTGGCCGCTACGGCAGCGCGCCCTACATGATGACCTTGGCAGCCGGTCCGCACCTCTATAACGAGCTCGAGAGCTTCCTAGGGCTGAGCGCACGCTAGCTAGTCAGCGCAGGCAAGCTCAGGCCGATTTTCACCTCAGGGCCCTCCTGTGGCAAGATACGCACCTGCACGGCAAATCCGTGCTCAGAAGAAGTTACTTAAAGGACCGAACATGAACATTCTAGACGTCGTCGATGCAGCCTCACTCCGCAAGGACATTCCACAGTTCCGTGCTGGTGATGAGCTCAAGATCCATGTTCGCGTTATCGAAGGAAACAAGTCACGCCTTCAGGTATTCCAGGGAATCGTAATCCGTCGCCAAGGCGATGGCGTTCGCGAGACTTTCACAATTCGTAAGGTCTCTTACGGCGTTGGAGTAGAGCGCACATTCCCAGTACACACACCAGTTATTGAAAAGATCGAACTTGTCACCAAGGGTGATGTTCGCCGTGCAAAGCTTTACTACCTTCGCGACCTTCGCGGTAAGGCTGCAAAGATCCGCGAAAAGCGTGATGGCATTGTTGGTTACGGTGATGGAATTCTTTCAACACCAGAGGCTGCACCAGTCGTAGTTGCCGAAGAGGTGGCTGTTGTTGCAGAGGCTCCAGTTGTAGAAGCAGTAATAGAGGCAGTAGTCGAAGCTCCGGTGGCAGAGGCAGTAGTCGAGGCTCCAGTGGCAGAGGCAGTAGTTGAAGCACCTGAGGCTGATGCAACACCTGCAGCTGACGCTCCAAAAGAATAAGTACCCCCGTTAAGCTCTCACGGCTAATACCGCCTAAGGGTTCTTTCTTTCGTGAGTTCCCAGTACTGGTAATAGTTGCGCTCGCTGTCTCGCTATTAATCAAAACTTTTTTTGTGCAGTTTTTCTATATCCCATCGGGATCAATGGAGAACACCTTGCAAGTCCAAGATCGCGTAGCTGTTAACAAGATCCCATTTATTTCCAAGACCATTCATCGCGGTGATGTAGTTGTCTTTAGAGATCCCGCTAATTGGTTGCCAGAACCAATGCCAGATAATGGCAATGCAATAATTCACAAGGCGAAGGAAGTTCTTGTCTCAGTAGGTGTCCTGCCAAATCCGGCAAAGCAGTATCTAGTAAAGCGTGTCATTGGAATTGCCGGAGATAACGTCATCTGCTGTGATGCCGACGGTGCACTGACCGTCAATGGCAAAAAAACAAATGAGCCATACATCTTTAAGGGCAACTCTCCAAGTGACATGAACTTTAATATAACCGTCCCTGAAGGAAAAATCTGGGTGATGGGAGATCATCGTGGAGCTTCTGCGGATTCCAGATACCACCAGGATGATGTAAATAATGGAATGGTTCCCCTTTCAAAAGTAACGGGCCGAGTCGTTGCAATCATTTGGCCATTCAAAAACTTTGGTAGCGTTCCATCGCAAGACCCTCTCAATAATGGCTAGCCAACAACCTCCCAAGCGCATCGAAGAGATGTTGCGCGATGCGCAGATTTCACCAATTGCCGGGGTTGATGAAGCTGGACGCGGTCCATGTGCCGGACCGTTACTCATAGCTGCAGTAATTTTGGAAGACCCATTTGCTCCAGTTTGGTCAGAGTTGCGTGACTCCAAAGAAATTTCAGAGAAGAATCGTGAGCGACTCTTTGATGTCGTCTCCGAGAACGCACTTGCAATCAGCGTGATTGAAGTTTCGCCCGAAGATATCGATACTCGCGGAGTGCATGCAGCGAACATCGACGGAATGCGCCGAGCAATTAACGGGCTAACCATCACGCCTGCATATGTTCTGACGGATGGATATGCAATCGAAGGATTGACAGTTCCAAATATTGCAGTCTGGAAAGGCGATCAAGTTGTGACTGCAATTAGCGCTGCATCAATTATTGCTAAGGTCACCAGGGATCGAATAATGCGCGAGATGGATTTGATTTATCCGGGTTATGGATTTGCCGGGCATAAGGGGTACATCACCTCAGCTCATACCGCAGCGTTGAAAGAGAAGGGCGTGACGCCCATTCATCGTCGTTCATTCTCGAATATTGCTGCGCTGCTTTAATCCACAAGCCAGAGAATTCTTGGTGTAGCGGTCATTGCAAGTGCCTACCTTTCGGGGATGGTTCTCAAGAAGAGTAGAAATCAAGTTGTTGGCCTTTTTGGCGAGACTCGGATTGCCGAGTTATGTCAGCATCGTGGTGATGAAGTTGTCGAACGTAATTGGAGGGCTCGTGAAGGCGAGATTGATCTCATCACTCTCGATTCACAAGGAGTCTTTCATTTCATTGAAGTAAAGACCCGAAGCTCGCTGGCTTTTGGTCATCCCTTTGATGCAATTACTCCAGCAAAGTTACTGAGGATGCAACGGCTAGCTTTAGGCTGGCTTGTCACACATGACTGTTTTGGCTGTGAATATCAGATAGATATTGCTTCAGTACTTGTTAACGCTGATGGATCACACACCATCGAGTATCGCGCAGGTGTCCTATGACTCTCGGGCAAGTCAGATCGATAGCCCTACAAGGCTTATTGGGTACTTTGATAGAGATCGAAGCTGACATTTCAGATGGAATTCC
>WLPB01000053.1 GCA_009698975.1 Actinomycetota bacterium
GGCGAGAAATTAGGGGATACTTCTCTCCTAGCGTTTGCCCGTCAGGCGCTGACTGAATTAACTAGCTAATCTGATGCAAAAGAAGATACTGGAGCATATTGTGAAGAAGATCCTCGCCCTCTTGGCCGTGCTTTTACTCGCTGGCCTGACTGCTTGCGGGCAATCAAATGTTGCGGCAAAAGTTGGAGAGGTCACCATCTCGCAAACGAATCTTCAAGAGACAGTTGATCTAGTACTTACTGAGCGAGCAGGTGTTGACACATCTCAAATGCAGGTTGAAATTGGTGAAGGACTTAACCGCAATCAACTTCAGTTCTATATTTTTGTCGCGATTTACGATGCAATTGCAGAAGACCTCGGTATCAAAATTTCTACTACTGAGCTCACTACAACTCGCGCTGATTTAATTACCCGTAATGGCGGCCCAGAGCAATTCAACCAGGCACTTATAGGCGCTCAGATTGCCTCTGAGAACCTCGATAAGTATGTTCGCTTAGTTTTGATATCTGACAAACTCACTCAAGCAGCGACTGCTTCAGGAGTTCCAGAAGCTGATGTTAATAACCAAATCTCTACCCTCATTACCAAAAAAGCAGAAGAACTTATGATTGAAGTTAATCCCCGTTACGGTACATGGGATCCTAAAGGACTCACCATCGTTGCAACTGAATCAGCTGGCGACGCAGTAACTCCTACAGAGTAAGGTTCACAATGTCTGAACAGGTATTTGGTTCAGAGCTCCTTCGCCTTGTTGAGGTGATGGATCGTTTGCGATCTCCTGGTGGGTGCGCGTGGGATGCCGAACAAACCCATCAATCACTTATCAAGTATTTACTCGAAGAGTCATATGAATTTATTGATGCTATCGAAAGCGATGACCGTGATGGCATGCGAGAAGAGCTCGGCGATGTTCTACTGCAAGTGTATTTTCATTCACGCATTGCCCAGGATCACCCGACCGCACCATTTTCAATTGATGATGTGGCAGGAGCAATCGCAGATAAGTTAATCAATCGCCATCCTCACGTCTTTGCCGGTGTTGAAGTAAGTGGTACTGAAGAGATCATCGAAAATTGGGAAGCGATCAAAGCGAGAGAGAAGGGGCGCACATCAGCTATTGATGGCGTTGCGATGTCACAACCAGCGCTCTCCTTGATGGCTAAGTTGGTTTATCGAGCCGATAAATATGGCGTCCCGATTAGCATTCCCGCATATTCTGGCGATCAAGAAGCGAGCGAAGAGTCCGTCGGCGCAGCCCTGGCCTCTGTAATTGCCTGGGCATATGAGAACAATATTGACCCAGAATCTGCTCTTCGGGCGCAAGCTCGTGCAGTAATTTCCCAAATACAGCTCTCAGAAGAGTCCCAATAGTCACGGTAAGATTGGCACAGGTCGTTCAATGGTGAGCGCTTAAGTACGGACATTCTGAGCAAGTCTTTAGAGCTTTAAGGAGACCCACGTGGCCATTATTGATGCAATTTATGCACGAGAAATTCTCGACTCTCGCGGAAACCCAACTGTAGAAGTTGAAGTACAGCTCGAAGACGGAACACAGGCTCGTGCAGCTGTACCAAGTGGCGCATCGACTGGTGCATTTGAAGCATCAGAACTTCGTGATGGCGATAAGAAGCGCTATCTCGGCAAGGGTGTTCTCCAGGCTGTGAAGTTTGTCAACGATGAGATTGCTCCAGAGATCGAAGGATATGACTCTCAAGATCAACGCCTCATTGATTCAGAGATGATTGCTCTCGATGGCACACCAAATAAGTCGCGTCTCGGAGCTAACTCAATTCTTGGTGTATCACTTGCGGTAGCAAAAGCATCTGCAGAATCTTCAGATCTCTCATTGTTCCGTTACCTAGGTGGACCAAACGCGCACCTTCTTCCAGTTCCGATGATGAATATTCTCAACGGTGGCGCACATGCTGATACCAATGTAGATGTCCAGGAGTTTATGATCGCTCCGATTGGCGCAGAAACATTCCGCGAGTCACTTCGTTGGGGCGCCGAGATTTATCACGCACTTAAGGCAGTTCTCAAGCAACGTGGACTCGCAACATCTGTTGGCGATGAAGGTGGCTTTGCGCCAAACCTTGATTCAAACCGTGCCGCGCTTGATTTAATTATTGAAGCGATTACAGCGGCAGGATTTAAGCCAGGTACAGATATTGCACTTGCAATGGATGTTGCGGCAACAGAGTTCCACGACAATGGAAAATACAAGTTTGAAGGAAAACTTCTATCTTCTGATGAAATGATTGCCTATTACGCAGAGCTAGTAAGCGCGTATCCAATCGTCTCAATTGAAGATCCACTCAATGAAGAAGATTGGGCGGGATGGAAGTCAATGACAGCATCTCTCGGTTCAAAGATTCAGATTGTGGGAGATGACTTATTCGTTACCAACCCAACGCGTCTTGCACGAGGTATTGAGTCAGATACCGCTAATGCTCTCTTGGTAAAGGTTAACCAAATCGGTACTTTGACAGAGACGCTTGATGCAGTAGACCTTGCACACCGTGCAAATTATCGCAGCATGATGTCACACCGCTCAGGCGAAACCGAAGATACGACAATTGCAGATCTCGCAGTTGCCACAAACTGTGGTCAGATCAAGACCGGCGCTCCTTCTCGCACAGAACGTGTTGCAAAGTACAACCAACTTCTTCGCATTGAAGAAGAGCTTGCAGATGGCGCAATCTACGCAGGCCGCGGCGCATTCCCACGATTTAAGGGTTAGGCAGAAATTTAATATGGTTCGCCGGTCAACTGGTGGTGGAAAAAGTAAGGGTTACCGTTCGCGTAACCTGAACTTTAACCGCAACCAGGGATCTGGCCGAACCCTTGCTATTGCTGCAATCTTCTTTGCTCTCGCACTATTTCTGGCGCCACCAATTAAAAATTACTTTACCCAGCGTGCTCAAATCAGTGCACTCAATGCACAACTCACTGGTGATTACGCAGCTCTTGAAGAGGCACGCAAACAACTCACTCTCTGGCAAGATCCCAATTACATTAAATCGCAAGCGCGAGAACGACTTCACTTCGTGATGCCAGGTGAACGCCAGTACATAGTTACCGGTGAAGGCATTGATGATGAAGCAACAGATAATTCAAAAGCTGCGCTGAGCGCACTGCCTGAAGGTGAACCTTGGTACACACGACTAATTGCTTCCATCACAGAAGCAGGCAAGAAGTGAATCAAGATTTACGAACACCTACAGCTACTGATCTGAATTGCATCGAAACTCAGTTAGGCCGCACGCCTCGTGATGTTCACGCAATTTCATATCGCTGCCCTTGCGGAAATCCTGCAGTAGTCGAGACTCCGCCTCGCCTAGGTAATGGCGAGCCCTTTCCAACTTTCTTCTATGCAACGTGCCCCAAATTAACTGCCGCAATCTCTACCTTGGAGACGACCGGCCTCATGGGCGAGATGAATGAACGTCTTGCAATCGATCCAGTCCTATCTGGTGAATATGCGGCAGCTCATGACGATTACATAGCAGCGCGTAGTGCGCTTGGTATTGAAGTACCTGAAGTTGAAAATATCTCTGCTGGCGGAATGCCCGACCGAGTTAAATGCCTTCACTCATTAGTAGCACACTCACTCTCTGCAGGCCCTGGTGTTAATCCATTAGGTGATGAAGCTTTAGCAAAATTACCGCAGTGGTGGAAGAGCGCACCATGCGAGTAGCAGCTATTGATTGCGGGACTAATTCAATTCGTCTTCTGATTGCAGATATTGAAGGTAGTAACTTTCGCGAGGTCACTCGACTTATGGAAGTTGTCAGACTTGGCCAAGGCGTTGATAAGACTGGATCTTTCCATCCAGATGCAATTGAGCGAACACTGGCAGCCGTTGATATCTACGCTGCCGAGATTGCACGCCGCGGTGTTGAAAAGATTCGCTTCTGTGCAACCAGTGCAACTCGAGATGCCACTAATCGCGACCTCTTTATCAACGGCGTTAAGGAACGACTCGGAGTAGAACCAGAAGTTATTGCTGGTGAGGTCGAAGCAGCGCTCTCCTTCCAAGGAGCAACAAAGGATTTTGATAAGAGTCAGGGCCCCTTTCTAGTTATTGATATCGGCGGAGGTTCGACCGAGTTTGTATTTGGAACAGACAGGGTTGAAGCTGCGCGAAGCATGAATATTGGTTGTGTTCGCATGGCAGAGCGTCATTTCACTGGTGACCAGCCAGATCCAGGGCAAATTGCATCGGCTATCGAAGATATTGATGAAGCTATTCGCCAAGCTGCAAAGACAGTTCCAATAACTGAGGCAAAGACAGTCATTATGGTTGCCGGTACGGCAACGACAATTGCTGCGGCTGCGTTAAGTCTTGATACATATGATCGTTATGCAATCCATCTTGCAAAAATTTCGTCAGAGCGCGCGCATCAAATATCAGTCGAGCTTCTGCGCGAGAACCGGGAAGAACGTGCTGCACATGGATATATGCACCCGGGACGCGTTGATGTAATCGGAGCTGGATCTCTTGTTCTCGATCGAATTCTTCTTGCAAGCGGTGCCCAAGAATTCGTTGCCTCTGAATCAGATATTCTCGACGGGATGGCTTGGTCACTTGTATAAGAAGCTTGAGCTTCTAGATAAGGCAATCATCAAGTGCCGCCAATGCCCACGCCTTGTAGATTGGCGAGAGGAAGTTGCAGTCACTAAGAGAAAATCTTACGAAGATGAGAAGTACTGGGGAAAACCTGTTTCAGGCTTTGGTCCATCTGATGCCCGATTAGTGATTGTTGGACTCGCACCTGGTGCACATGGGGCAAATAGAACCGGGCGGATATTCACTGGCGATAGCTCGGGGGATTGGCTTTATCGTGCGCTCTATAAAGCAGGCCTTGCAAAGATTCCTACGAGCACCTCGATTGATGATGGACAAGAACTCATTGACACTCGAATCACATGTGCGGTGCATTGTGCGCCTCCGGATAACAAACCAAGCACCGAAGAGAGAATCGCTTGTTCAGCACATTTTGAGAATGAAATTGCGTTGCTCTTGCCCACCGCCCAAACATTTCTAGCACTCGGTTCACTCGCTTGGAATTCAATCTTCGCATCCCTGCAAAACCTAGAGTGCATACTTCCTGCACCTAAACCAAAATTTGCCCATGCTGCGCACTATCAATTTAGAACACCCCAAGGAGAGATCAAAAAAGTAGTGGCTTCATATCATCCAAGCCAGCAGAACACCTTTACTGGAAAGCTCACCGAGGCGATGTTGGATGCAGTTATCAAGCAGGCGTCCCGCAGGTAGATTTCCTAAGCTATAGCTCTTTCGAGGCTCTAGGCCATCGTGATACGCTCATGTTAGCGCTCTCACAAAGAGAGTCTCTCTGAGGGGTAATGAAGGTGAATGCTAATTGGTCTCTATTAGGCACCTTTGATCGCCAAGCCCGCAATAGCTTCTTTGGAATGGCGCTATCGGTATTTATCGCAGCCGAGACTTTTGGCAGTCATGGACATAAGTACAAGACGTTGATGTGTGCGTTGGTCCTGACATCGGCAGTTGTAATTCTCGCCCGAGCTCTCAAAGCTAAATCCTTCCTAGGAATCGCTACTACGGCATTCTCTCTCATTTGGATTATTCCCCTTTTCAACAGCTCATTTTTCTACACACTTGATCTCTGGTTCATGCTCGCTCACTCTGTACTTGCTCTCGCCGTTGCCGTAGGTGCATTCACCTATCTAAAGAGCTAGTTCGACGATGGCTAAATTTAAATTTGTGGGATTTCAAGAACATGTGGAAATTCCAGAAGGCTACGAATTACTTGAGGTACAAGAGAGTATTGAAAGTAATCTCAACAGAGATGCACTTTTCATTCTTATAGGAACGCCTAGCGGACTTTCACGATGGTTCTATAAGGTTCATAAACTTGATACCAGACCCGGCGGCAAGTTTTCTTTTGAAGAGAGAGATGGCCAGGCAAGCGAGGGGCGCTGCACCGCAGTAACGATGGGGCGCGAGATATCACTTCTTGCTGATTCATTTGGCCAAGTCAACATGAAGATTTCTTCAAGCCAAACAGGCCTACAGGTGGAGATCGCATTTGCGATTTTGACTGATAAGAAGGCAGAGATGAGTTCGCTCTATCAACTCCTCATTGATCAACTCAAGGCGCAGCTATAACCATGGCTAAAAAAGCGAATATCTACGATGTTGCAGAGCGCGCTGGCGTCTCACATCAAACAGTCTCTCGCGTCCTAAATAACCACTCCAGCTTAAAGCCTGCTACTCGCGAAAAAGTGGAGAAAGCCATATCAGAGCTGCACTATCGACCCAATCAAGCTGCTCGCCAATTGGTGACATCGCAGAGCCGGATCATTGGAATTTTGATTGTAAGTGCTGAGTTATATGGCCCATTCGCGATTCTCAATGCGATGGAGCAAGAAGCTCGAAAAGAAGGTTACTCGGTAATCTCCATTTCAGTTCTCCTAGATTCTCCAGCTTCCTGGCGAGCAGGTATTGATCAACTCAGAAATCTCAATGTCGACGGAGCAATCACAATTGCTTTACCAAATGCACTTGTAAAAGAGGTAGAGAAATCCTTTACAAATGAAACGATCGTAATTGTTGATGCGGAGCCAGGAAAGAAATTTGATGCAGTCAATCTAGATAATGAGAGTGGTGGTGCGCTGGCTACCCAGCACCTTATTGATCTAGGTCATACTGAAATCCTTCATATCACCGGTCCAATAGGTGGGTATGAGGGCACAATGCGTCGTAAAGGATATGAAACGACGATGCTAGCTGCCAAGCTCAAGCCAGATGTCATCGAAGGCGATTGGTCGCTCTCAACTGGATATGAAATTGGAAATGAAATTCTTTCACGCAAGAAATATCCAAGTGCAATATTTACCGCTAATGATCATCTTGCTTTGGGTGTAATAAAGGCTCTCAGCGAAGCAAAGGTTCGCATTCCTGAAGATGTGAGTGTTGTCGGTTTTGATAATATTCCTGAAGCCGCCTATTTTTCACCGTCGCTGACCACAATCAGTCAAAACTTTGATCAATTAGGCAATCTCGCAATCAAGCGAATGTTGAGCCAATTAAAGAGTCCCGGTGCGCGAGAGACGTTAATGATTTCACCAGAGTTAATTTCGCGAGAATCCACTCAAAAGAAGAGTGCAAAGAAGGAGAGCAGGAAATGAACGAGAAGTATGTAATAGGCGTCGATTATGGAACCCTCTCCGGGCGAGCACTTGTTGTCCGTGCCTCTGATGGCAAAGAGATGGGATCAGCTGTCTTTGACTATCCCAATGCCGTAATGGATCGCACCTTA
>WLPB01000054.1 GCA_009698975.1 Actinomycetota bacterium
GCAGATGTCGGACCAACATGGCGAATAGAGAGCGCAACTATTGTGCGCCAGAGTGGTCGGTTCTTCGCAACTTCTAACGCTGCAAGTAACTTCTCAACATTTTTTCCTGGTGCTCCATCTTTCTTTGTGAAAAATTCGGATTTCACCAATTTTGCTTCGGTCAGAGCGAAGAGATCTCCCTCATCGTCAATGACCTTATCTGCGAGCAGCGCCACAGCTGCTTCGAGCCCTAAAACATCAATATCGAGTGCAGCACGAGAGCCGATGTAGTAAATACGCTCCCGTAATTGTGCGGGGCAATTACGTTGATTGGTGCAACGGATATCAACATCGCCCACAGTGATTGCCTTAAGAGCAGAACCACATTCGGGACAAGTAGTCGGCATAACAAATTTCTTTTCCGCACCTGTTCGCATATCCAAGACGGGACCTAGAACTTCTGGAATTACATCGCCAGCTTTTCGAATAATGACAGTGTCGCCAATCAGCACGCCTTTGCGTTCAATCTCTTCTTGGTTGTGAAGAGTGGCATTAGTGACAGTCGAGCCCGCCACCTTTACAGGTTCCATAAATGCAAAGGGTGTGACACGCCCGGTACGCCCAACGCTGACTCTGATATCAAGTAACTTTGTGGTGACTTCCTCTGGCGGATATTTGTACGCGATAGCCCACTTAGGTGCCCGAGATGTAAAACCTAACTTGCTTTGTTCTGCGATGGAATCAACTTTGATTACTATGCCATCGATTTCATGCTCAACATCATGACGATGCTCGTTGTAGTAATCGATAAATTCAAGGACTTCGGTGCGAGTAGCGCTTACTTTAAAGCGATCCGAAGTTGGGAGTCCTAGCTTCTTGAGCTCTGCATATGCGCCAGATTGGTCTGTAAAAGAAAGTCCTTCGTTAGCGCCAACACCATGAACAACCACGCTTAGTTGGCGTGCTGCTGTGACCCGGGGATCTTTCTGGCGGAGCGATCCTGCTGCGCAATTTCGTGGATTAGCAAAGAGAGGCTTGCCCGCTTCTTCCAGCTCTTCATTAAGTTGATTAAATGCAGCCACTGGAAAGAAAACTTCGCCGCGCACTTCAATCCGCTCTGGGACTTTCTTGCCCGAAAGTGCGTGAGGTAAAACTTTAATTGTCTTTACATTGAGTGTTACGTCTTCACCGGTAACGCCATTGCCACGAGTGAGGGCGCGAATCAATTGACCATTCTCATAGAGAAGATTGATGGCAAGGCCATCTACTTTGAGTTCGCAAAGATATCGTGGAGCTGGAGACTCTTTTTCAACGCGATCAAACCAGCCGTTGAGTTCATCAGTGTCAAAGACGTTATCAAGGCTCATCATCTTTTCAATGTGATCATGCTGATCGAAAGTTGTCGCAAATCCTCCACCAACGCCTAGTGAAGGTGAATCTGGCTCAAGTAGCTCGGGATTCTTTGCCTCGAGTGCCTCAAGTTCTTTCAGCAACTTATCAAATTGTGCATCTGAGATTGTCGGAGCATCTAAAACATAATACTTAAATTGATGATCTCTGATCTCTTGTGTTAATTCAATGACGCGATGACGCGCTTGATTCTTGTCGGCGGCGCTCATGCTGTCTCACAAATTGTTGCTGATGCCACCACGCGATCGCCATCGTAAATCACCATAGCTTGCCCTGTTGCTAGCCCGAGTAGCGGCTCATCAAGTGAGGCGGTCAGGAATCCGTCGTGATACGAGTATGTAGCGGGAAGTGGCGCACCATGTGCGCGAATCTGTACAAATCCGCGATGATCGCCAGCAGCGATATCTGGACCGCAGACAATCGCACCTTCACCTCTCATTGAGTTCACCGCTAAATCTTCTCGCGCACCTACGACAACTGTGTTGGAGACCGGCTCAATCTTTAATACAAAGCGTGGTGAGCCGTCAGCGGTAGGAACAGTTAGGCCTAAGCCTTTGCGCTGACCGATTGTGTATGTGTAAGCGCCCTTATGTGTTCCAAGTGTCTTGCCGTCTTGATCAACAATCGGACCATCTTCACTACCCATTCGCTCACGCAACCAACCTGCATTGTCACCAGATGGAACAAAGCAAATGTCATGGCTATCTGGCTTCTGAGCGACAGCCAATCCACGGCGCTCTGCCTCAACTCGAATATCAACTTTTTCGGTATCGCCTAATGGAAATATTGCACCAGCGATTTGTTCGCGATTGAGAACCGCTAATACATAGGACTGATCCTTAAGCGGATCGATGGCGCGGTGCAGCGTTCTTCCATCCACACCGTCCTCAGTTCGCGCATAATGGCCAGTAATTACGCCATCAAATCCCATCGCCTTCGCGCGATCGAGTACTGCCGCAAACTTGATCTTTTCATTGCATCGAAGACATGGATTAGGAGTTCGACCAGCCTTGTACTCGGACATGAAATTTTCGACAACGTTCTCGTGAAATTCTTCGGCCATATCCCAGATATAAAAAGGGATACCGATGACATCGGCTGCTCGACGAGCATCGTGTGAATCTTCTATGGTGCAACATCCGCGAGCACCGCTCCGGTATTTCTGCGGATTGGATGAGAGAGCTAAGTGAACACCAATAACTTCATGGCCTTCTTCGACAGCGCGAGCTGCAGCAACTGCAGAATCAACGCCACCTGACATCGCCGCGATAAGTCTCATTGCGCACCCCGAGCGCGAGCAACGACCGATGAAAGTGTGCCAATAACCGAGTCAATCTCAGCCTGGGTTGTGGTGGCACCAAATGAGAAACGAAGTGTGGACATTACTGATTCTTCATCTATTCCCATCGCTGCTAGAACATGGCTAGGGCGATGAACGCCTGCAGTACATGCAGCACCTGTGGAGCAGGAGATTTTCTCACCATCAAGAAGCATCAGCAGGGTTTCATTCTGCGCACCAGGAATTGTTACACTCGAAATTCCTGGCAACCGATCTGCATCACTTCCATTGATAATCGCATCAGGGATAACTCTAGAAACCCCTTGCTCAAAAGAATCACGAATCTCTTTCACTTTAACTGGCGAATAAGCGTCCTGTGCAAGCGCGGCAGCGAGAGCAATGATTGAAGGTGCGTTGACGGTTCCGCTACGGATTTCGCGCTCTTGACCGCCGCCGTGGATGAGCGCCGGAATATCAATTCCTCGGCGAAGAATCAGGATTCCAATTCCGATTGGCCCACCAACTTTGTGGCCACTTAATGACGCTGCAAATACTCCGAGCTCCTGAAAAGAGAAGTTTGTCTTTGACCATGATTGCACTGCATCGGTATGCACTGGAATATCTCCTGCTATTTCGACAACATCGCTAATGGGTTGCAGAACACCGGTTTCGTTATTGCTGTGCATCACCGAAATCAAGGCAATCGAATCTCCATGTTGATCAATAAGCAATCGAAGAGCATCAAGGCTAATGAGCCCTGACTCTGTAACAGGTAGCACGATATGTTCTGCTCCTTGATGTTCCGCTAACCACTGTGCTGGCTCGATAACCGCCTGGTGCTCAATGGCACTTGTAATGATGATGGGACGTGGACGATCTAGATTGCGCTTCCAGTAAATACCTTTAATTGCAATATTATTTGCTTCAGTTCCGGAACCAGTGAAGATAATTTCACTCGGGGCGCATCCAAGGCTGGCCGCCAATAAATCTCGAGAGTCCTCAACTTGCTTTCGTACTGCGCGACCATTGGCATGTAATGAAGATGCATTACCGACATCGCCGAGCGCGTGCGTGAGCGCCGTAATTGCGGCAGGGTTCATCGGCGTAGTTGCCGCATGATCGAGGTAGATACTCACGGAGAGCATTCTAGTTTGAAGAAAGAGGCTATGCCTTACTTGCCTTTACGCCTTCAGTGGCAGCTGGAAGAACTGCGAAGAGGTCTCCCACAACACCGAAATCTGCAATTTCAAAGAGTGGAGCCTCTGGGTCCTTATTGACCACGATGATCGCCTTCGAGGTCTG
Organism: Actinomycetota bacterium; assembly: GCA_009698975.1. Next base: position 3,971 of record WLPB01000054.1, read on the forward strand.
CATACCCGCGCGATGCTGGATTGCGCCAGAGATACCACACGCAACATATAACGCTGGGCTGACAGTTTTTCCGGTCTGACCAACTTGGAACGAGTGTGGGTACCAGCCTGCATCGGTTGCGGCACGAGATGCACCAACTGCTGCGCCCATCACATCTGCAAAGGCTTCGACAGCAGAGAAGTTTCCATCTGTTCCGCGACCACCAGAGACAACAACATTTGCCTCCGTTAATTCTGGGCGACCACCCTTAACAGGTGGCTGTGAAGAAGAAATTGTTGCCTTCTTCGCAGCTTCATCAATTGCAAGGGTCTCGGTTGAGATTGCTGGCGATGACGCTGAGAAATCTGCAGTGACAGAATTTGGGCGAACGGTAATAATTGAAATCCCTTGACTTACAACTGAGTGAACGGTCGTTGATCCACCGAAGACAAGTTGGGTAGCCACAGTATTAGCATCAACATCAACTGCATCTGTGATAATTCCGGATTCGAGTGCAATCGCAACTCGTCCAGCAACCTCTTTACCAAAGGCATGTGATGCAATCAGAATTGCAGAAGGTGAAATCTTCTTTGCAATCTGAGCAATAGCATCAGCAGCTGCCGCAACTCCATGAGATGCGAAGTCAGCTGACTCAACGATGACGACATTTGTAATTGGTCCTTGGTTAACTGTTGCCGCTAGCGCAGATCCCGCACCAGGTGCAGCCAGCACGACAGCGGTGACTTCACCGATTCGGGCAGCAGCTGTCGCGAGCTCGGCAGTTGTTTTGCTCGCCTTATCGCCTGAAAAATCAGCGAGGATTAATACTTTGCTCATATCAACTTCTTCTCTGCTAGGAAATTAACGAGTGCAACTGCGCCGCTACCATTTTCGTCAGCAACTTTTGCTCCAGCCGCTCTTGGTGGACGAGGAGTGGCATCTTTAACTTCTGACCAACTCTTTTGAACAGTGACGCCGATTGCTGCAAGGTCTTTTACTTCGATTGTCTTCTTCTTTGCCGCCATGATTCCCTTAAAGGATGGGTAACGCGGTTCATTAATCTTTTCGACAACGCTGATGACCGCTGGGAATGATGCGCTCATTTGATCTACACCTGCTTCAGTTGTACGAGTAATCGTTACCTTTGATGCGGCAGGATCCACTGTGACCGATGATGCAAATGTCATCTGCGCCCATCCGAGGCGAGCGCTAATCATCGCTGGCACAACGCTCATACGAGCATCGGTTGATTCGGTTCCGCAAATAACAAGGTCGTATCCGCCTGCACTAATAACTGATGCGAGAACCTTCGATGTCATCAGCGCATCGCTGCCAGCGAGTGCGGGATCTGTAATAAGAATTGCGTCATTAGCGCCCATCGAAAGTGCTTTGCGAACCGCTTCAGTGGTGCGCTCCGGACCCATTGAGATAATCGTGATCGAATGTGCAGCATCATCGCCCTCGTTGCCGCCATGTGCCTCGACAATTTTCAGCGCTTCTTCCACAGCATATTCATCGAGATCATTGAGGACGGCATCGACGCTCTCGCGATCAAGGCGCCCGTCGACCATCTTCTTCTCAGCCCAGGAATCCGGGACTTGCTTGATACAGAGTGCAATCTTCATGGGTGCGATGTTACTAGTGGGTAGGAATTGCCACAATCCTAAATGGAAGCTTTCCTTCCCTCTGCAAGGCAGACTACCCCCATGCATCCCGCCGATCCCAGGACTTTAGGAGCAACTCTGACCGAGGGCGGATGCAACTTTGCCATCTGGAGCAATGCAGCTGATGCAATTGAGCTCTGCCTTTTCAATGAGGTCAACGGCAAATTGGTCGAAACTCGATTTGCCCTCTCTCATCGCAATGGTCCCATCTGGCACGGATACCTTGCCGGCGTTCGCGCGGGCCAACGGTATGGCTACCGAATCTATGGTCCGTGGCAGCCAGCATATGGATCTCGATTTAATGCGGCGAAGTTGCTCATTGATCCTTACACCCATCGACTCGATGGACACCTTGAATATCGACCAGAAATTTATTCACATGTAGCAAGTGACGGAACTGGTACCGGTGATACCTCTGTACGCGATGATCGCGATAGTGCGGGATTTGTTCCCTACTCAGTGGTGACCAAACACCCGGTCCGCGAGATTCATCGCCCGCTTACATCATGGACCTCAACTCTTATTTACGAAGCACATGTTCAAGGGCTTACTGCGAAGAATCCGAATATCCCTGAAGAAGAACGCGGAACATATAAAGCGCTCGGCCATTCCAGCACAATTGCATATCTTAAAAACCTGGGAGTCACTGCGGTTGAGTTACTGCCGATACATTCATATCTCACCGAACCAGGAATCTGGCATCGCGGTCGAAAGAACCATTGGGGTTATAACCCCATCGCATTTTCGGCTCCACATACTGAATACGCAGCAACAGATGACCCCATTACAGAGTTACAAGGTTCAGTTGATGCACTACATGAAGCAGGCATTGAGGTGTATCTCGATGTTGTTTATAACCACACTGCCGAAGGCGGAGTAGGTGGACCAACTCTTTCATTTAGGGGCATCGATAATAAATCGTGGTATCGCCAGGATTCAGAAGGTAATTACGTTGATGTGACCGGATGCGGAAATACTCTTGCTGCAAGTAGTCCCCATGCCGTGCGCCACATCATTGATTCGCTTCGCTGGTGGGTTGAAGTTATTGGTATTGATGGATTTAGGTTTGATCTTGCGACGGCGCTTTATACAAGTGCTTCTGCATTTAACTCATCTCTGATGGGTGCGATAGAAGCTGACTCAGTTTTGCGTAACTTTAAAATGATTATCGAGCCCTGGGATATCTCGCGATATTCACTGGGCGATTTTCCACATCCATTCCGCGAGTGGAACGATCGTTATCGCGACTCAGTACGCCAATTCTGGCTCGGTGATTTAGCGCGTGGATATGGTGAAGGTGTCTCTGATTTAGCATCGAGTATCAGTGGCTCCTCGGATGTCTTCTACTACCGAGGTCCTACATCCTCAATTAACTTTATCTCTGCCCACGATGGCTACACCCTGGCAGACCTCGTGATGTATTCCGAGAAACGTAACCAGCCAAATCAAGAAGGCAACGCTGACGGTTCGCATGAAAATCGTTCTTGGAATCTTGGTGTTGAAGGCCCCACCGATGATCCGCTCATCAATAAGCATCGCCATTCTTTGAAGAAATCAATAATGACAACCTTGTTGCTCTCTGCTGGCGTTCCTATGATCACTATGGGCGATGAGATTTCTCGTTCGCAGAACGGTTCAAATAACTCGTACTCAATGCCACTGAATATGTCGCC
>WLPB01000055.1 GCA_009698975.1 Actinomycetota bacterium
ACACGGGGTCGCAACCACCCCCGATAACAAAATTAGGAGTACAACAATGCTCGATTCGTTCTTCAAAATTACAGAACGAGGATCAACGGTAGGTCGTGAAATTCGTGGCGGATTCGTCACCTTCTTCACAATGGCTTACATCGTTGCCCTCAATCCACTCATCCTCGGCGGAGTCAAGGATTCAACAGGTCACTATCTTGGCGGTGGCAAAGAGGTCGCTAGCTATGCTGCAATTGCAGCAATGACCGCTCTCATGGCGGGTTTACTAACGATCCTCATGGGCGCAGTAGCTAACTTCCCGCTAGCTCTCGCGACAGGTCTTGGGCTCAACACATTCGTCGCTGTGGGTATCGCCACGAAAATGACATGGGCTGATGCCATGGGTCTTGTTGTAGTAGAGGGAATCATTATTACGATTCTCGTTCTTACTGGCTTCCGCACCGCCGTCTTTAAGGCGGTACCACAGCAGCTCAAGATTGCGATCTCAGTAGGTATCGGTCTCTTCATTACTTTAATTGGTCTAGTTGACGCTGGTTTCGTTCGCAAGACCCCTGGCTCAGGACCTGTTCCAGTAACTCTTGGAAGCGGCGGAGAGCTCGTTGGTTGGCCAATTATCGTCTTTGGTTTCGGACTTCTATTGATGATTATCTTGATGGTTCGCAAAGTTAAGGGCGCCATCCTTATCGGTATCGTCGCTTCAACCATCCTCTCAGTAATTATTGAGAAAGCCTTCAAAATCGGAACGAATTACCTTCCTAAGGCGGTTGTCGATGGAGCTTTCGGTGGAAAGATGCCTGCTGAATTCAAGGGATTTATTATTCCTGAAGGCGAAAGCGGTGCTGGTAATTACATCAACCCAAAGGGATGGGGACTTAATGTTCCTTCGGTTCCAGATAGCTTGGTAGCAACTCCAGATTTCTCACTCTTTGGTGAGTTCGATCTCCTAGGAGCTTTCAACTTCGAGGGTGTCACCGTCATAGCAGCAATCCTCTTCGTCTTTACTCTCCTTCTCTCAGACTTCTTCGATACTGTCGGAACCGTGACAGCTATTGGAACAGAGGCTGGGTTGGTCGATAAGGATGGAAACGTTCCTAACAACAATAAGATTCTCTTTGTTGACTCTATCGCAGCTGTTGCTGGTGGAGCAGGTAGTATCTCCTCCAATACCAGCTACATCGAATCAGCATCAGGTGTGGGTGAAGGCGCACGTACTGGTCTCGCCTCAATTGTGACCGGAATTCTCTTCCTCTTCACAACATTCTTGGCACCGCTCGTGGCAGTGATTCCTTACGAGGCTGCAACCCCAGCTCTTGTCATCGTAGGTTTCTTGATGATGTCACAGATTAAGGATATCGATTGGTCAGATTACGGAATCGGAATTCCAGCATTCTTGAGCATCATCTTGATGCCATTTACCTACAATATTTCAGTAGGTATCGGAGTTGGAATTCTTTCACATGTAATCATTCGTTTGGTGCAGGGTCGCTCTAGGGAGATTCATTATCTTCTCTATATCGTCTCTGCTCTATTCGTGATCTACTTCATGCAATCACCAATTAATATCTGGACTGCATAGTCTAAATTCTAGATAAGAATGGCCCTGAGGATTTTCCTTGGGGCCATTCTCTATTTACGAAAGTTCCCAATTGATTGCTTTCTTTCCTCGGTTCTCTAGTAATGAGTTAGTTTTTGTAAATGGCTTAGAACCAAAGAAACCTCGATAGGCTGATAACGGACTCGGATGAGGCGAAAGAATTGGATCTCTAAAATACTGAGAAAGAGTATGGGCGCTTGATCCCCATAGGATTGCAACTACGCCTGACTCCCCTAGATGCCTCGCGAGGTCCTCCGTTACTACTGCCCAATGACTTGCGTGATGAGCATTGCGTTTACCAATCTCCGTGGTAAGAACTCGGTTGAGAAGAAGCACGCCTTCTCGGGACCATGGCGATAAGTCACCCGAGGTCGGAGATGGGAACCCCAAATCGTCTTGATACTCCTTAAAGATATTTCGAAGGGATGCGGGAATCCGTCGACCGTGTGCCACCGAAAATGCTAATCCGTGGGCATCGCCTTCTTGCGGATATGGATCCTGGCCAACGATGACTACTTTTACCGAATCAAGGGGTTCTTGAAAAGCGCTGAAGATATTCTCTCTTGCAGGAGTGAATTCGGTATACGTCAGTTCGGTGAAGATCTCTTGGATTGTGTTTACATGCGGCGCAAAGAGCTCTCGCCAGGAGAGATGAACTTCCTCCAGAGAAAAATTCATTAGCCAAGAGAGCGGGCGAAGTAACGATTACCTTCGCGCGAAACAGTCAGTGGAAGGTCGAAAATTGCCGAAATATGTTCGCTAGTAATGACTTCCGCGATAGGCCCAGATGCGGCGATGACACCATCCTTGAGAATCAAAGCGTGGGTGGTGCCAACAGGGATTTCCTCAATATGGTGAGTGACGAGAATTGAGGCTGGAGCCGCTGGATCTGCGGCGAAATCAGAGAAGCGCTTGAGCAGATCTTCTCTGCCTCCAAGGTCTAGACCAGCGGCTGGTTCATCGAGTAAAAGTAGTTCTGGATCAGCCATCAGTGCGCGAGAAATCTGCACTCGCTTTCGTTCGCCTTCACTCAGTGTTCCATACTTGCGGTCGGCTAGCTCTCGCACTCCAAAAGTAGTCAACAACGCAATCGCCCGAGACTCATCCCAAAGATCATATGCTTCGTTCCAGCGGCCAAGAATTGCATATGCCGCAGTCAGCACAACATCTCTGACAATTTCATCGGCTGGAATATCTTCTGAAATCAGTGCGCCGCAAATACCAATCCGGGTGCGAAGCTCCGACAAATCAGTTCGTCCCATCTCCTTATCGAGGAGAAGAACCTTGCCGCGAGTAGGAAAAATGCGAGTTGCCAAAATCTGCAGAAGCGTAGATTTGCCAGCACCATTAGGTCCCAGAACAACCCATCGTTCGCTACCGCGAATCGCAAAAGTGAGTGGACCAAGAATCGTCCGTTCTCCACGAACTACTGAGACGTCGCGGAGCTCTAGAACATACTCACCGGCCATAGGGAGCAAGATATATCTAAGAGAGCTAAATAACGGCGATAAATAGCAACTTCTCGAGGTGATTCGTACTAACCTGCCTCCATGAGCAGTGAAAAGAGCCAATACACCGGTCTCATTCTTCTATCGGGTGTCGATACCCCAGGAATTACCGAGGCGCTCTTTTCAACCCTTGCTCCCTTTGCGATAACGATTCTTGATATTGAACAAGTAGTCGCACGAGATCGAGTCATTCTTACCGTTTTGATATCACTGAATCAAGACCACGCTCAATCCATTGAAGAGGATCTCAATGAATGCGCAGAGAAGTTAGGTGTGGATATCGCGACCTCTTTTCAAGTGCAAGAAGGCTCGACCATCGCCGTCAAGACTGGGCTTGTTCATGTAGTTGCTCTCGGTAATCCACTCACTCCTTCCTCCATAGCTGCGATAGCAAGTGAGATAGCCGAACACGGCGGCAACATCGAACGAATTCACCGCACTGCTAGCTATCCGATTACAGCAATTGAATTCACAATCTCTCAAGTCGATATCAGCTGTGCCCGCACTGGATTAGCTCGCGTTGCCATGAGTGAAGGAGTTGATATCGCAGTCTCCCCTGGTGGCCTCATGCGTTGGGCGAAGAAGTTAGTTGTGATGGATGTCGATTCAACCCTGATTGCGCAAGAAGTCATTGAGCTCCTCGGTGCTCATGCTGGTATGGCTGCAGAAATTAAAGAAATCACAAACGCTGCAATGCGGGGAGAGTTGGATTTCGAAGCAAGTTTACGTGCCCGAGTGGCCCTTCTTAAGGGACTCCCCGAGTCTGTGCTTGAGCTTGTGCGCGAGGAAATATCTCTTACTCCTGGTGCCCGAACCCTTGTTACTACTCTGCATAAGCTTGGCCATAGCGTTGCCGTTGTCTCTGGTGGGTTTCTCTCCATCATTGAGCCGATCATTAAAGAACTTGGCATTAATCATTACAAGGCAAACACTCTGGAAATCATCGATGGGGTTCTTAGCGGGCAACTCACCGGTGCAGTCATTGATCGTGCAGCCAAAGCATCAGCGTTACGAGAATTCGCAGAACTCGAAGGTGTTGCTCTCACAGAGACAATCGCGATTGGAGATGGTGCGAACGACCTCGACATGATTGCAGCCGCCGGTCTTGGAATAGCGTTTAATGCAAAGCCCGCTGTTAAAGCCGCGGCAGATAGCTCAGTGAGCGCCCCTTATTTAGATTCAGTGCTGTATCTTCTGGGAATTACCCGAGAAGAGATTGAAGAAGCTGGCGCTACTCGAAAATAGTTAGAGGCGACAGGCGTGGATATCTGTCACCAAAATCCCACGAGCACCCAGTGCCCATAGTTGATCCATCAAGAGATTAGTTTCGCTGCGAAGAACCATTGCCCGAACTGCCATCCAATCAGTCTTCTGTAGCGGCGAAATTGTTGGCGACTCCAGGCCGGGCGTAAGTGCACATGCTTTATCAAGAACGGATTTTGGAACGTCATAGTCCAGCAGCACATACTGGCGGGCAGTAACTACACCCTGTAAGCGTCCGGTAAGAATGTCGAGCCCTACTGGAACTGTCTTACCCGCACCCTTGATAAGTATTGCCTCACTCAAAAGAATCTCATCGCCGAAAATTTCGAGTCCTGCTTGCCGCAGGGTGTTCCCTGTACTCACCACATCCGCAATAACGTCGGCGACACCAAGACGGACGGAGCTCTCGACCGCTCCATCAAGACGAACAACGGAAGCCTCAATCTCATGCTCTGCTAAGTAACGCTCCACAAGACCTGGGTATGCAGTTGCAACTCTCTTTCCAGCAATTTTTGATAACGAGAGCGAAGATCCAGCGGGTCCAGCAAATCTAAAGGTAGATGCGGCAAAATCCAGAGAGAGGACCTCCTCAGCCTGCGCACCAGAATCGATGAGTAAATCTCGACCTGTTATTCCAGCCTCTAACTCGCCGGAACCAACATAGATTGCAATATCTCGTGGACGCAGATAGTAGAACTCAACGCTGTTAGCAGGATCCATGAGAACAAGGTCGCGAGAATCGGTTCGCTGGCGATAACCCGCCTCTTTCAATACTTGAATAGAGGCATCTGCTAACGAACCCTTATTTGGAACTGCAACTCTTAACATAACTCTCCTGTAATCGAATGATTTAAAGAAACTTGTAGATGTTCTCGGGGGTTAATCCTCGTGCCAGCATGAGAGTTTGCAGATGGTAGAGGAGCTGACTTATCTCTTCCGCGAGTGCCTCATCGCTCTCATGCTCGGCAGCTAACCAGACTTCTCCGGCCTCTTCAAGAATCTTCTTGCCGATCGTATGCACGCCTGCATCAACTGCAGCGACGGTCGCGGATCCTTCTGCGCGAGTTGCTACCTTCTCTTGTAACTCAATCCACAAGGCATCAAAACTCTTCATGAGCAGATTCTACTAGAACGGTTACAACTCGCGTGCGCTATTTCTCGCCTCAGCAGCGCCTCTGAGAGCCTGAACCATGATTGAAGGATTCTCGGAGTTAAATACCGCGCTACCAGCCACGAATGTATCCGCTCCCGCAGCGCAAGCTCGTTCAATTGTCTCCATAGATATTCCGCCGTCAACTTGAAGCCAGATAGGCCTGGAGCCAATAGCTTTCTTCGTAGAACTAATCTTATTGAGCATAGCGTCCATGAAAGATTGACCACCGAAGCCGGGCTCGACCGTCATTATCAAAACCATATCTACGAAATCTAGACAGTCAGTGTAATCATCAATTCCGGTTGCGGGCTTGAGTGCAATCGACGCTCGTGCTCCGGCAGCTCTAATTCCTTTTGCAGTTGCTCTTATATCGGCTGCTGCTTCAACATGAAAAGTGACGCTCGCACTACCTGCCTCGGCGTATGCAATCGCTATCTCATCCACATCTGCGACCATCAGATGCGAATCAATCGGAATCGGGCATTCTCGAATTATCTTTGATGCAGAATCGAAATCGAAGGTGAAATTGGGGACGAAAACATTATCCATCACATCGAGGTGGATGAAATCACTTACTGCGCTGATTCTAGAAATTTCGTAGTTGAGATTGGTGCGATCGGCATTGAGAATGCTGGGAGTTATTCGGATCTCTTCGCTCACTCGCCTAGCCTAATTCTCTTTTTTTGAATAAGGCAAGAAACATCGAATCCGTCTGGTGTGTTGTACCCCAGAGCGAGAGTGCGCCATCTCTTGTCGCATGAGAGAGATTTTCAGGCAGATAGGAATCAATCGGAATGAGCTCGAGCTCTGGATGCTTTTTCAGAATACTTTTTACTTGGGCGCTCGTCTCCGCGTAATGAGGCGAGCATGTGGCATATCCGAATATCCCGCCTGTGTTGAGAACCGTAAGCGCTGAATCAACTAACTCCATCTGGAGCGCAAGAAGTGCGGGAATATCTCTAAGGGTTCGCCTCCATCGTACCTCTGGTCTACGACGAAGTGCTCCCAGACCGGTGCAGGGAACATCTGCCAAGATCGCATCAAAGTGTTCTCCGCGCGATGCAATCTCGCGACCGTCGCCAACATAGACTGGAAAATTTCCAACGACTTTTCTGACTAGTGCTGCCCGAGGTTCCGAAATCTCGTTCGCCGCAAAATCTCGCCCTGATTCACGAACGATATGTGAGAGGAGCGCTGCCTTTCCTCCCGGGCCTGCGCAGAGATCGAGAGTGCGTTTCGCAGAAGAGGTTGCAGTCGCAAAAATCTGGGTAACGATTTGAGAACCCTCATCTTGTACACCTGCCAGGCGATGACGTATGAGCTCTAGTGAAGATGGAGCTCCATCAAAGGTGGCTCCGTATGGAGAAAATTCTGTGGCTATTGCGCCCACATCAAGTAGGTCTTGCTGCGTCGATGACCCTGGCCAAGAGACGAGAGTTGGTTTTGCGGCGGTGTTATTTGAGATGAGTTCAGCTTCGACACGGTCAAAATCTTTCAGTAAATCCAAGTAGGCCGAAACAATCCACTCCGGATGCGAGTGACGAATAGCTAGTCTGGTGATTGGATCTGTGATCTCCTCGAGGGGTGCTAACCAATCTTCCAGGCTCTGTGCAGATGCTTTTCTCATGAGTGCGTTGCTAAAACTGCCTTTTGACTCCCCCAGCCGCTTTCGTGCTACATCTACAGTCTCAGAGACAGCGGCAT